>JABACB010000009.1:48841-50537 GCA_014237925.1 Alphaproteobacteria bacterium | reverse complement strand
GAACAACAGAAAGAACGGAGACGCTCGGCTGAACAGAAGCTGGCACTAATCCTCTCCTCCTTTCTGTAACAAGGCGAAAAGGACGGCTCCCCCCCGAGCCGTCCTTTTCCGTTTAAACAGCCTCCTTTTATGACCTCAGTTTTGCGCAATAGAGATGGAGATGGAGATGGAGGTTGTGGGCGGCTTGACTTGGAACGAGGCATGGGGTATCCGAGGCATGGGGTATCCGAGGCATGGGGTATCGTTCCTCTTGGGAGTTTTGTCGTAAGGGCTTTTGGAGAAGGACACGCTGGAGGAAGCAAAAAAAGTGTCGATGTCGATTCGATGTCGAACGGAGTTGTGAGCTTCGACACGCAGCGTGTCATCGACCGACTGCGAGAAGGAGGATGGGACCGAGGGGCAAGCTCGTGCGCTTTGTGATGTCTTGCGTGAGATCAAGCGTGGCGTTGCAATGTCCTCCGAGATCGAGCGTGTCGAGTCTTCGTTGCGGGGTGAAATACAGATTGTGACGCGAGTTTTGGAAGGGCAGATGGCTTCTTTGCGGTTGATGATATTGGTGGGTTTTGGGTTTTTGGGGGTATTGGTGACTTTGGTAGGAATGCTGGTGGCGTTTTTTGGATGAGCGCAGGATTTTATCGTCTTCTTGCCCGCGCCCTCCTGTATTTTCCCCTCTTCACAGAACATCCCGCTCGCGTAACGAGTAAGCCGCTCCTTGTGTTCGTACAGCTTTCTATGAGAAAAACCTAGACGAACCCCTCGGAATCCTCTCGTGCGTTGTGCGTCAGGCGCAGGCTCGTTATACTGCTTGTGCCATGCCTGCTTCCTCCGACCAAGACACATCGAACCTCCTGCAGAGCGGCGGAGGCATCCGACGCCATAGTGCCGTTCTCGCGCAGCTGACCCCCTTCTTGTGGCCGGTCGGCGACAGCCGCACGCGGACGAAGATCTCCTTGATGGTCGTCTTCCTGCTCGCTTCGGTCTTCGTCGGCGTCTATGCACCTCTGCTGCTCAAAGAAGCCGTCGACAGACTCGCAGGCGACGCCACCGACAGCGGCGTTGCAAGCATCGTAGCGCTGCCGCTGGGACTGATCCTCGCCTACGGATTCGCCCGACTGACCGCAAGCTTCTTCAGCGAAATCCGCCGATTCCTGTTCGCGCGCGTCGCGCAAAGCGCCGTTCGACGCATCGCCGTCTCGGTGTTCGAACATCTCATGGAGCTGAGTCTCGCCTTCCACCTCGACCGCCGCACCGGAGGGCTCAGCCGTGTCATCGAACGCGGTGTCAAATCGATCGAATTCCTGCTCGAATTCATGCTCTTCAACATTCTGCCGACGCTCATTCAAATCGTGCTGGTCGCCATCGTGCTGTGGGGACGCTTCAGCTTTCTGTTCGCCGTCATCACCGTGGCGACGATCGGCGGCTACATCCTGTTTACCCTCATGGTCACCGAGTGGCGCTTGCAGTTCCGCCGCGAAATGAACTTCGCCGACAACGACGCGCACGGCAAAGCGATCGACTCGCTGCTCAACTTCGAAACCGTCAAATACTTCGGCAACGAAGCGCACGAACGCCAGCGTCTCGATATCGCCTTCAAGAACTACGAGAACGCCGCCGTCAAAAGTCTTACCTCCCTCTCCTATGTCAACTTGGGACAGGCTGCGATCATCGCGCTCGGACTCGTCGTCATTCTCAGCCT
>JABACB010000009.1:36565-48794 GCA_014237925.1 Alphaproteobacteria bacterium | reverse complement strand
TTCTCGTCAATACATACCTCCTCCAGCTCTACCTGCCGCTCGATTTCCTCGGCTTCGTCTACCGTCAGACGCGCCAAGCGCTCACCGACATGGACGATCTCTTCACCCTCACCTCTGAGCCTCCCTCCATTCAAGACCGCAAAGCCGCCACAACTCTGGAGACCCAAACCCCCGAAGTCACCTTCGATGCCGTCTCCTTCGCCTACGATGCCAATCGTCCCATTCTCAAGAACATCTCCTTTGCAATTCCGCACGGAAAACGGCTCGCCATCGTAGGACCTTCAGGATCGGGAAAATCCACCGTCGCTCGACTGCTCTACCGATTCTACGATGTCCAAAAAGGAAGCATCTCGATTTCAACCTACGACATTCGAAACCTCACCCAAGAAAGCCTACACGCCAGCATCGGCGTCGTGCCGCAGGATACCGTCCTGTTCAACGACACCATCTACTACAACATCCTCTACGGCTCGCCGCACGCACGCGCCGCCGATGTCGAGCGCGCCGCGCGCCTTGCGCACATCCACGACTTCGTCATGACCCTGCCCGACGCCTATCAGACGCCCGTAGGCGAACGCGGACTCAAACTTTCAGGGGGAGAAAAACAGCGCGTCGCCATCGCTCGCACGCTGTTGAAAAACCCCGGCATTCTCATTCTCGACGAAGCCACCTCCGCGCTCGATACCGCAACCGAAGGCGAAATCCAGAAGAACCTTGCGCAACTCATGGAAAACCGCACGACGCTCGTCATCGCGCATCGCCTTTCCACGATCACCGAAGCCGAAGAAATTCTCGTCCTCTCCGAGGGCGCTATCGTCGAGCGTGGAAAGCATCAAGCTCTGCTCAAAAAGCGTGGACTCTACGCCGCCATGTGGGAACGACAACAGAAGGAAGCCGACGAAGGGCTTGTCGTTGCGGACAAACGTCGTAAGAAAAAACCCTCCTAACGAGGGACGGGAGAAGTGCAGGCGACAGCCGAAAACAACGCCGATCAGCACAAAGAAGGCTTGGATGCCCTCGGTTGCAACACGCCGCATCGTCGCTTCTACGAACGGCTCCGCCAAAGCCTGCCTTCCGAACGCATTGTCCGCAACAGCCTTGCGCGCGAGGTGATGAGCCGCGACGCTTCCCTCTATCGTCTGCTGCCGCGCCTCGTCGTGCTCGTGCGCGACGAACGCGAAGTGCAAGCCGTTCTCGAAGCCGCACGCGCCTATCGCATCGGCATCACCTTTCGCGCCGCCGGAACTAGCCTTTCGGGACAAGCCGTCACCGACGAGGTGTTGGTGCAACTCGACACTCCCTTTTGGAGGCGTGTGCGTATCTCGCAACGGGGAGCGCGCATCGCTCTCGGTCCCAGCACGACGGGCGGCACTGCCAACGCGGCGCTCGCCCCTTTCGGACGAAAGATAGGACCCGACCCCGCTTCGGTTGCAAGCGCACAGATCGGAGGAATCGTCGCCAACAACGCCAGCGGCATGTGTTGCGGAACAGAGCAGAACAGCTATCGAACGATAGAATCGCTGCGTCTCGTCCTGTTCGACGGAACGATCCTCGATACAGGCTCAGAAGAATCGCGGGCGGATTTCCGCGAAAGCCACGCCGAAATGCTGGAAGACTTGCGTGCCATCGCCAAAGACCTGGCAACCGACAACGCCTTGCGCTCGCGCGTGATCGAAAAGCACAAGATGAAGAACACGATGGGCTACGGGCTGAACGCCTTCCTCGATTACGACGATCCGATCGATATGCTGGAGCATGTCGTCGTAGGCTCGGAGGGTAGCCTCGCCTTCGTCAGCGAAGTGCGCTACCGCACCGTGATAGACGCTCGCAACAAGGCGGCTTGCATCGTCTTCTTTCCCGATTTCGAAAGCGCCTGTCAAGCCGTCGTGCGACTGCGCGACTGCGAGGGCATCGCTGCGCTGGAGATCGCCGACCGTGAAGCCTTTCGCGGCATACAGCATGTCGCGCATTTTCCTGCTGCGGCGCGCGGCTACGACGAGCGTGCAACCTTTTTGTTGCTCGATGTTCATGCCGACGAGCGTGCAACCTGCGTGCGACGATGCGCGGAGGTCGTTCGTGTGCTGGAAGAGTTTTCTGTTTTGTATCGCACCGATTTCGCCGTCGATGCTGTGCGCTACAGCGCCTATTGGGCGATGCGCAAGGAGATGTATCCGAGCTTAGGCAAGAGTCGCGCGCCGGGAACATTCTTCATGCAAGAGGACTTGGTCTTTCCCTTGGAGCGACTTGCCGAAGGAGCCGCTGCCTTTCGCGCCGTTTTCGACAGGCACGGCTACGGGAAGGAGGGAATCATCTTCGGACACGCGCGCGACGGAAATTTGCATGCATGCCTTGCGCTCGACCTGTCGCACGAGGGGGGGGTGGCGCGTTATGAAGCCATGGTCGAGGATTTGGTTGCAACCGTCGTCGATCGGTTCGACGGCGCGCTCAAGGGCGAGCATGGTACAGGACGCAACATGGCGCCCTTTGTCGTGCGCGAGTGGGGGGCGAAGGCTTTCGCTCTCATGAAACGTGTCAAGACGACGCTGGATCCTGTCGGTATTCTCAATCCGGGGGTCGTCATCAACGAGGATCCGTCTGTCCACCTTGCGCACTTGAAGACCTTCCCGCAGGTTGCAAGCGCGGCGGACGCTTGCACCGAATGCGGCTTCTGCGAGCGCGTCTGTCCGACATCGAGCTACACCATGACACCGCGCCAGCGCGTGGTGGCATTGCGCAGGCGCGCCGAGAAGAAGTTTTCGTCTGACGAGGAAGCGTGGTTTCGCGTTGCTGCGTTAGAATCGTGCGTGGGTGATTCGCTCTGCCACTCCGTTTGTCCCGTCGGAATCGATGTGGGCGAGCTCATGCGCGAAGAGCGCGCCCAAAAGCACCATGCTCTCGCACGATGGCTCGCCATGCGGATGGCGCGCAACATGGCTTTTGTCGCGCGGGCGGCGAGGTTCTTGTTGGCTTGCATCTTCTTCGTGCGGCGCAGGCTAGGTTTGGACGCAGCGCGTCTGTTGCACAAGGCAGCACGGATGTGCGGACAGACACTGGCAGAAGAGATGTTCGTCCGTCCGCTGCGTCCCGCGACAAGCAGGAAGGTATCCAAGAAAGCGGACTGGCCTTGCGTCGAGAAGGAGGGAGGAGAAGCTTCGTTTGTCTTCTTTCCCAGCTGTGCTTCGCGCGTCTTTGGCGTCGGGTGGGACAACATTTGGGAGAGCGAGTGGGGCAGCAAGCGCGGCAAAAAACCTGTTTCTACGGAGGAGGCTTTAACGAACCTTTGTTTCAAGGGCGGTGTGCGCGGACAAGGGTTAGGGAGGTCGCACGCCCATTGTTGCGGCTTGGCGTTTCGCAGCAAGGGCTTTTTCGCTGCCGCCGATGCGGCGACAGAGCGTCTTTACCGCGCCTTGCCGAAGGAGGTGCGCGCAGGCAAGAAACCCCTGCTTTGCGACGCTGCCCCCTGCGCCTTGCGTCTACAGCAGGCGGAAGCTTTCAAGGGGGTCAAGGTTCTCGATGCAATCTCGTTTGCAAAAACAATCTTGTTGCCGCGTTTGGCGAACGGCAAAGATAGCGACAAAGATAACGACAAAGATAATAACAAGTCTCCATCGAACGCCGCTGTCGTTAAGGAAGCTGAGACGGCTGTTGTGGCGCACCTGCCTTGCGCTTCGCGGCGCGCGGGGTTGGAACAAGATTTTCTTGTCGTGCTGGAAGCTTTTTCAGCGCAACCTCCGCTAGTCGCAACGAAGACGCTCTGCTGCGGTTTCGGCGGTGATTTGGGCTTGAAGGACGCGGCGCTCAACAGGCACGCGCTCGCGGGGTTGATCGAATGCGTCCGACAGCAGGAGGGAGCGTCGACTGTGGTCGTCAGCGCGTCGCACACTTGCGAGATCGGTCTGGGATGGCACAGCGGCGCAGCGTGCTGCTCTATTTTCCAGTGGCTCGATCGGCGCACGGAATCGCTTACGCCGCTCAGTCCTTTCTCCACTTGATCGAACAGCCAATGCTGGAAATCTGCGCTCCCAGCGTAGCGACAGCGCGACCTTCCGCAAGCGCGCGCGCCGCCTCCAACAGGTCGCGCTTGATATTGGCGGCATGAGGGTTTTTCTGCGCGCCTGCGCTGTCGAGCCTGCCGCGATAGACGAGGGCGAGGTTGTTGTCGAACAGGAAGAAATCGGGCGTACACACGGCATCGAAGGCACGCGCCGTCTCTTGGGTGGCATCGTAGAGGTAGGGAAAAGGGAAGGCGTGTTCTTTGGCAAACCCTCCCATCTTCTCGAAGGAATCTTGCGGATAGGCTTGCGTGTCGTTGGACATGACGGCAGCCACGCCGACCCCCATCCGCAACGCCTCGTTCGCGTCTGCGACAAACCTGCCGACGATCGCCTTCACATAGGGGCAGTGGTTGCACAAGAAAGCCACCAGCAGCCCCTTGTCTCTTCTTAAGGAGTCGCGCTCGAAGGTCGCGCCGTCGGTTGCGGGCAGACGAAAATCGGGCGCGGAGAAGGTTGCATCCAGAGAGGGTGATTCTAAAGCAGGCATGGCAAAGGAGTAGGCGAAAGAGAGTGAACAAGAAAGAGAGAAAAAAGAGGGTTGCGATCAATCCTTGTCGGGTTGCCACAGCACATCGAACTTGCCCTTGCCGTTGGCAACCCTTGAGAGGACGAACAGCAGATCCGACAGGCGATTGAGGTAGAGACGGATTCCTTGCGAAAGTCCCTGTTCGTTTTCTGCCAAGGCGATCACGCGCCGCTCGGCACGGCGCACGACGGTGCGCGCCACATGCAGCGTGCAGGCGAGCTTGTTTCCGCCGGGCAGGATGAAGTTTTCCAACGGCGAGAGGGTTTCGTTGTAGCGGTCGATCTCTTTCTCCAGCCACAGGCTGTGTCGTTCAGGGAAGCGATTCGTCTTGTCGCTACTTTCGGGACGACAAAGGTCGGAGCCCAAGTCGAAGAGGTGGTTCTGAATGCGAGCGAGCAGACAGCGCAAGGCTGCCGTCTCTTCTTGGGTTTCTCCTTGTATCTCTCCTCGTGTCGCCTTTTTGTCTTCTGTTGGCACTTCTTGGGTTGCTTGCAGGGCTTGTCCCAAGCAGGCGTTGAGCTCGTCGATGGTGCCGTAGGCTTCGATGCGCGCGTCGTTTTTCGGTCGTGTCGATCCGTCGCCAAGGCGGGTTGTTCCCCCGTCGCCGCTTTTCGTATAGACCCGCGTGATGCGCACGACGATCGCCCAGCGTCAACCGCTCAGTTTCTAGAAAGCAGCAAGAGCAAGAACAACAGCAAGGCGAGAGCTTGCAACAGCACGCGCGCGCGCATGAAGCGATTGCCGTATTTTCTTGCGAACGCGCCTCCCTGCGTCATGGAGTAGATTCCGCCGAAGAGCGCCGCGAGGACGGCGAGCATGGCGGCTGCCAGCGCGATCTGGACGACCAGAGTCATCGACCTTTCTTGCGAAAGTTCAATGTGCGGAGACTGTTGTCAAAGGGTTGCGCGTGATGACGCAAGGCACGCTCGTCCTGTTTCTTGCGAAACGACAGCACGGGCGCGACATTCTTTTTGTTGTTGCGCTGTGTGTTGCGCGGTGCGCGCAGCGATTCGAGGCGGATCGTCTGTCCTGAGAAGATCTCCGGCAACACGACGGCACGAGCCCCTCCGTGCATCGTACGCACGCGTGCTGCAGCGCGCCGTGCGTAGAGCCAAACCGCATAGAAATTCTCGCTCATCGGTGCTAGAGTATGGCATGGGTGTCTTGAAAAGCAAGCGCAAACGGACATCGAGAGAAAATCGAAAGGCATACCAGAAGGAATACGATGGCGACGAACGAAGAGAGCGCAGGTGTCGAGGAAATCGATCCTTTCGTGTTGCTTGCCGAGCGCGACGCGCGTGCGCAAACCTGCGTTCAAGACAAGGAGCTGAGCGTGCCGAAAGGGTTTCGTCTGACGCTGACCGCGCGGGCGGTCGTGCGCTTGCAGGCGTTGCGCGCTCAAGAACAAGACGCGGCGCTGACTTTGCGCGTGCGCGTCTATGCGGGAGGCTGTTCGGGCTACAAGACGGAGTTTTCGCTCGACAAGGGACGAACCGCCCTCGATGTGGAAGTGTTGCAGGATGGCGTGCGCGTTCTCATCGACAGGCTTTCGGCAGAGACGCTGGGCGCGAGCAGCCTCGATTTCGAGAGCTCTCCCATCGGCGAAAGCTTTCGCCTGCTCGCCTGCAAAGCGCACAACGCCTGCGGCTGCGGCGTCTCGTTTGCTCTTTGAAGGGCTGCGGTTCGTTTGCGCAAACTCTCTTTCTCGTAGCGTTCTCTCTCGTGCGGATTGCAACCTTCAATGTCAACTCGCTCGCCAAAAGGCTGGAGGCGTTGCTCGGATTCCTAGACGAGCGCAAGGTCGATCTTGCCTTGTTGCAAGAGACCAAGTGTACGCAGGAACAATTCCCTCTCCAAGCCCTCGAGCAGGCAGGATGGCGGGCTGCATTCGTTGCCGAGAAAGCCTACAACGGCGTCGCCGTGCTTTCGCGCGACCCCGCCTTGTCCGTGCGCCGTTCCGCCCTGCCTTTACCCCAGGAAATGGAGATGGGGATGGAGATGAAAATAGAGAAGAAGCAGGAGGGGCAAGAGGAGGGGCTAGATACCCGAACAGACGCTCAAGCGGACGCTCAAGCGGACACTCAACAAGTGGACACTCAAGCGCGTTATGTGGAGGTTTGGACGCATGGTCTCATCGCCGCATCGATCTATGCGCCCAATGGTAACCCTTTGAGTCATCCTTCGGGCAACCCTTCAAGCAATCCTTCGGGCAATCCTTCAGGCAACCCGCTCGATGCGCGCGCGGGAGAGGCAGGCGGAGAGAAGTTTCGCTACAAGATCGCTTGGATGGACAGATTGTGCCGCCATGTCGAAGAACGGCTTGTGTCGGAAGGCAGACCCTTTCTGCTGGGCGGCGATTTCAATATCTGTCCGCAGTCGCAAGATGTTTTCGACGAACAGGCGATGGAGGGCGACGCGTTGCTGCACGAAGAGAGTCGCCGTTGCTACCGACGCTTGGTCTACAATGGGCTTGTCGATGCCTTTCGTGCCGCCTCCAATCCGCAGCACAAGGAGAGAGGATACACCTACTGGGATTATCGACGCTCCCGCTTTCCGCGCAACGAGGGCTTGCGAATCGACATGTTCTTGCTTTCGTCCGCGCTCAGCGAGCGGATCGAGGGTTGTTTTGTCGAGCGTTCGTTGCGCGAGGGCGTGCAGCCTTCGGACCACACACCGCTTTGTCTCGACTTGGCTTGGAAGACAACCCCTGTGTCTGCCAATGTTGCGTCCGCCAATGTTGCGTCCGCCAACGCGCCGAAGAACCCGCGCTCCGAGAAATCCCTTCAGTCGCGGCTGGCGATGTAGGTGACCGAAACGCAAGACGCGCAAACTCTGCTTTTCTCACCCTGCAAGCTTTGCGCGTGGGAAATACGGGGCGTATGGGGAACAGGAGGGAACACAAGTCTCCTTTCTCCTTGCAAGCCCGCCCGCAAGCACGACGCTTCTCGAAGCGTTGGGTTGCGCGCTTTCCGCGCTTTCCGCGCCTTGGCAAGCCGAACCAACCTGCGAGGTTGGGGGATTTGCGAGAATGTGATTCCTGACGACAAGAGCGCGAGGGCTTTGCCTCGCACAACAGCTTTTCGTCACGAAAGCAGTATTATTTTTTTCCCTGCTTCTTGGCAGTCTTCTCTGCGGAGCGCGGCTTTCTCTTTGTGGCATCGGCATCAACCAGCTGCGTCTCCTTGGCAAGCGTCCTGCACAAGCTCAAGACGGTGCGGCGCAGGTTGGGCGGAAGGTCGTAGTAGTTGCGCGCCAGCTCCAAGGTCTCGCGTTTGGTCAAGCGCTGGTCGTCGCTGAAAGTACCGTCGTCGCTCTTCTCCTGTATCTCGTCTGCGTCGCTCGGCTCCGACAGGCGATAGCTGGGTCTGCGAACAGGCATCACGCGCTGCACCTTCTGCGGCATGCCGTCGAAGAAGTAGGAGATGGGAACTTCCAACACTTGCGCAATCTGAAACAACCGCGAGCCGCCGACACGCGACGAACCGCGTTCGTACTTCTGCACCTGCTGGAAGGTGAGCGACAAAAGCTCTCCCAGCTTCTGCTGGCTGATGCCTAGCATCGTGCGGCGCAAGCGAATCTTGCTGCCGATGTACTGGTCAATTTCGTTCGCTCCCATCTTCTTGCCGCGACGACCCTTGGCAACCGATGGCGAACGTGCTGTCCCGTCTTCCATAGAAAGCTCCTCCTCAAAGCCTTGCGAAGCCTAGCAAGGTTTCGCATCTTACGCAACATACTAAAAAACTTTCCCCTTATGTTAGCAAAACAAAAAACCCCGTGTCTAATAAAAATGTCCCATTAAAATCTCATCAAAAACCACGCTCCCCTCTCTCACCACTTCTTTCGCCTCGCAAAGGTCAGGCAAGTGGCACCGACAACAAACCACAGCAGCCAAAACAATCCGTTGCCAAAGCGCGCGGTCAACAGCATGCGCTCGGTTCTTTGCGGCACGGGCGCATCGATCCAGCCCTCCGTACCCAACGCGAGGCGAGCCAACTCGCGTCCGAAAGGATCGAAAACCGCCGAGATGCCCGTGTTCGCAGCACGGAAGAACGGCAAGCCGCGCTCTACCGCGCGCACCCGCGCCATCGCCAAGTGCTGGTAGGGACCGCTGCTACGACCGAACCATCCGTCGTTCGTCGCGTTGAACAAAAGATCGGGCGAAGGAAAATCAGCACCGCCAGTGCCGCCGCCAGTGCCGCCGCCAATGCTACGGACAAAGGCAAGAGGGACGAAAGGCAGAAGATTGGGAAAAATCGATTCGTAGCAAATCTGCGTCTCCAGCACCAGCGTCGATCCTGCGCTGAGAAGGGGGCTCGCCTCGCCGCGAGCAAAACTCGGAAAGCTCGTCAGGGTTTTGATCTTGCTGCCGAAACGATTGTTCGTGAAAGGAATGAACTCGCCCAGCGGCACAAGGCGGACTTTGTCGTAAAAGCCCTGCAAGCCTCCGAGGGCATCGATCATGAGCAGGCTGTTCCTGTAGGCTCCAGTGGCGCTTTTTTGTGTTTCTTGCGTCTCGTCTTCAATGTCCGATTCGGCGTTTTCTCGCACCGCGCCGAAGACGAGCCATCGCGGAACGGCGCGGATCAGGAGCGACACCCAAGGGTGTTCAAGCTTTTGTCCCACAGCTTGCCTGTGCGTCGTCAGACGATAAGGAAATGTGGTCTCGGGCCACAGCAGCAAGGCGACGCTTTCAGGTCTTTCGCTCAGCGAAAGGTCGAGCGTGCGGCGGAAGTTGGCGAAGGCATCCTCTACGCGCCACTTCTTCTGTTGTGTGATGTTGGGCTGGACAATGCGCACCAAAGCCTTCTCCTCCGAATGCCCGCGTTCTTGCAAAGGCGGTATGTCTGCCAGCCTCCATGCGCCGAAGACGGCGGCGGCGGCAGGAATCGCCAGCGCGCCTGCCAGCGCGCCTACGGCGGCGCGGCGTGCGCCGCAGACGACATAAAACAACGCCAACGCCGCGAGCGCGTAGGAGGCGAGCGCGAAAAAACTCGTCAGCTCGATGCCCGCCAAGGCGTTTGTTTGCAAAAGCCATAGGCTCGTGTTCCACGCATAACCCGCGAAGTTCCAGGGAAACCCTCCGAGCAGCAGTCCCCTCAGCGACTCGGCGAGGGCGAAGGCGCAGACGAAAAGACCCACGCGCAACAAGGGCGGCACGCTCGCGCGGTGTCGCAGTAGCAGAATGAGCGCGAGCATCGCTGCAAGCGCGTAGAGCGAAAGGAACAGGCACAATCCCAGCGCGACCACGCCCCCTGCGACAACGCCAAGCGGCGATTGTCCGAACGAAAGCCACACGGCGTGCGACACCCAGTAGAGCGAGGTGAGGTACGCTGTCAAAGACCAGATCGCCATGAGCTTGAGCGAGTGTCTCACGCCATGTTTATGACCATGACGATGACCATGGACATGGCGTCGTGGCAAGTCGTAGGCGACCCACAGGCAGGGCAGCGCGAAGGAGAGGTAGCCTGCAGGCAGGAGGGCGAAAGGCTCGAACGACAGCGTCCACAGGATTCCTGCAAAAAAAGCGAACAGATAGGAGGTTCTACCCTCAAGCAAAAGCACCGCCAGCGATGGCGGCAGATGCAAGGCTTTCCGAAGTCGTGTCACAGCTTTTCGTCGTCGAGCGCGAGCTCGATGAGTTTCAGACGCGCGATCCGCCGCGCCGACGATTCGATGATGCGGAACTCGATGCGAGAACGAGGGTCGCGGATCGCCTCGCCGCGGTTCGGCACGCGCCCCGCCAGCGCCACGACCAATCCGCCCAACGTGTCCACTTCCTCGGTGCATGCCAATTTTTTGCCGAAGCGTTCTTCGAAGCGCTCCAGCGTCAGCCGCGCGTCCGCGACGATATTGCCCTCCGCGTCTCGATAGCCGATGGGCTCCCAGTCCTTGTCGTGCTCGTCGTGGATCTCGCCTACGATCTCTTCGACGACATCTTCCAGGGTTGCCATGCCGTCGATGCCGCCGTACTCGTCGACGACGAAGGCGATCTGCCGCCGCGTCTGTTGCATCTTCACCAACAGATCGAAGACGCGCACGCTGGGCGCGCAGAACAAGGGCGGATGCAACAGCGCATGCAGAGAAAAGCCGCCCCCCTGCCCGTTCATCGCAATGTGCGCGAGCAGCGACTTCACATGCAAGACGCCGACGATACGATCCAAAGTCTTGTGGTAGACGGGATAACGCGAATGCGGCTTTTCCGAGACGAAGGGCAAGAGCTCCTCGTACGGCGTTGCAAGATCGATCGCTTGCACATCGGCGCGCGGCACCATGACATCGGCGACCGTCTTGTTGCCGACATTGAGAATGTTCGAAATCATCGTGCGCTCTTCGGGCGCGAGCTCCTCCTGCCTGTCCTCTTCGATCAGCTCGCCGATGGTCTCGCGGATCTTCGATTCTCCGAATCGCCGCCGCAGCCACGAAAGCTGCGCTTGCCACCACGATTCGGGGCGCGTGCCGCCGTTGGCTGAAGGGGGGTGCGTCATGGCAGCGCGAGGGGATGCAAGTCGGCAAAACCGAGGCGTTCGAGAATCGTTCCTTCCGCAGCCTCCATCGCCGAAAGCTCCTCGGCGCTGTCGTGGATGAAGCCTGTCAAGTGCAAGACGCCGTGGATCGTCATGTGGGCGCAATGGGCGTGCGCATCGAGACGATGGCGTTCGACGGTACGCTGCAAGCCCTGATAGCCGAGCGCGATGTCGCCCAAAAAGCCGTTCAAAAAGTCGCCCAAAAGGTTGTTTTTGCGCTCAAATCTGTGGTGATCTTGAGCTTTGGCGGGAAAGGCGAGCGAATCGCACGCCGTATCCTTGTTGCGGAAGCGGCGGTTGAGCTCGTGCATGCGTTGCTCGTCCGTACAGAGAATCGAGACGATTAAGGCTGCGTTCTCTGCAGCAGGATTGCGCGGTGCGACGAAATCCAGCGCGGCGTGTGCTGCACGACGCACTTGCGCCACCTTGTCCTTGTCCCACAAGGGTGATTCTGTTTGCAGACGCACGATATGCGACGGAGGTTCTGTCGAAGCCTCCTTTTCGCAGCGCTCTGCAGGGAGGAGGGGCATCGGCGAGGGAGCCAAAGAGGTCACAAGAGAGGGGGGAGGGGTCGCGTGTTGCAGGGTTGTCGTGTTCGTCCTTCTCAAAGTCGCGCGGGCGAGCTTTCAGGCGAGATTTCGGGCGGAGTTTCATAAGCGCGCAACACTTCTGCGACCAAAGGATGGCGTACGACCTCTTGTCTTGAAAAGCGAACGAAAGGCACGATAGTTTTAAGACGTCGTTCGGCATCGATCAATCCGTTGCGGCTTGTCGCGGGCAGGTCCGCCTGCGAGGGATCGCCTGCGACGACAAGGTGCGCTCCCGCTCCCAGCCTTGTCAGCACCATCTTCATCTGTTGCGGGGAGGTGTTTTGTGCTTCGTCGAGAAGCAGGAAGGCGTTCTCTATGGTGCGTCCTCGCATGAAGGAGAGGGGCGCGATTTCGAGCGTCCCCTGCGTCAACAATCGCTCGGTCGCCGCCTTGCCGAACCATCGGTGCAGCAAGTCGAAGATGGGACGCAGGTAGGGATCGAGCTTCTCGCGCATGTCGCCCGGCAGGAAGCCGAGCCTTTCTCCCGCCTCGACGACGGGACGCGAGAGAATCACCCGCTCCACATCGCCGCGC
>JABACB010000009.1:11327-36529 GCA_014237925.1 Alphaproteobacteria bacterium | reverse complement strand
GTCTTGCCCGTTCCCGCAGGACCCGTTGCAAAAACAAGAGGATGCTCCGAAAGCGCACGCAGAAACGCCTCTTGCGTGGCGTTGCGGGGAGCAAAGGTCGCTTTCGGAAAACTCAACGACCAGGGAGTCAGATAAGAGGTCGGCGAAGGAGCGGCGGCAGCGTCGGTTGCAAAAACATTGGCAGCATCGGGAACTCCTTCGCAAGCGGAGGGTTGCGGGAAGGTGCCATCCTCGTCGTCGAGGCTCTCGCAGCCCTTGAGGCGAGCGTAGAGGGCGAGCAGGTGCGCGCGTGCCTTTTGGCATGCTGCTTCGTCGCCACGGCAGACGACCTTGTTGCCGCGATGGTCGAGCTGCACGCCGTAGGTACGCGCCATGCGTTTCAGTCGTTGCGAGCGTGCGCCGAACAGCTCCGGCAAGAGGCTGTTGTCTTCAAAACACAGCAGCTGCGAAAAACCGCCGGAAGAATCACCCAAAGAATCATCCAAAGAATCATCCAAAGAATCATCAAGGTCGCGCGCATCGACGCTTCGCCCAGCAAGCGCAGAGGGAGAGGAAGCTTGGCGGGCTTTGTTCAAGGGTTCGTCAGTTACAAGGGTTTGTCAGCGGGAAGCGACAAGGACGAGAAGAGCCATCCGTCGTCGCCCGTCCGTTATTGGCACTTCGCGCTCAACGACGGAAGAATCGTGGAAAAGACACCGACACGAAAAGATTCATGACGAGACACTAGGACAAGAGACGCTTGTCTGCAACAGAAAAAAGGTCTAGAATGGAGACAACGGAGAAGGTGACACTGAGAGCAAATGTCAGAGCAAGTGTCAGAGAAAGTGTCAGAGCAAGTGTCCTAGGGTCAGCGCACCATCGCGGAAAGGTGGAGCGTCCATTTCAGGATGCGCGCCTCGAAGCATCTTGAGAGTAGATTAGGAAAAGATGGACGATCTTCTGTCAGAATTTCTTGCCGAAACAGGCGAACTGCTGGACGCCTTAGACAGCAAGCTCGTCTCCTTGGAGAGGAACCCGAACGATGTCGCCTCGATCGCCGAGATCTTTCGCGTCGTCCACACGATCAAAGGGACTTGCGGATTCTTGGATCTGCGTCGCCTGGAAGCGGTGGCGCACGCGAGCGAAGAAATGCTGCGCAGGTTTCAAACCTCTCCCAAAAGCGTGTCGAGCGCACGCGTCACCCTTGTCTTGGAGGCGTTGGATCACATCAAGGCGATCGTGGAAGGGCTGGCGACGACAGGCGCAGAACCCGAAGGTGACGACAGCAATCTGATCGATCGCTTGCAACAAGAATCGTTGCAGGAAAACCAACAGGACGGCAAGGAGCAACAGAACGGGCAGACGGAAGCATCTTCCGTCGTCGCCTCGAATTTGGCAACGGCTCCCGCGTTGTCCAAGACGGAGACGGATGCAGAAACGGCGGTAGAGGGCATCGACCTGTCGATCGACGTGCTTTCAACGGAAGACAGTACCGCCATCGATATGACCTCACCATGGCAGGGTGCGGTTGCGGGCTTGGGACAGACAGGATCGACGGGCACGGTGGTTTCTCTTCGCGTACGTCTCGATTTGATCGAGCGGTTGATGAACTCGGTCTCCGAGCTCGTGCTGTCGCGCAACCAACTGCTGCAGCTGCTACGACAAAATCCCTCCAGCGAGTTCTCCGCGCCCTTGCAGCGTCTCAATCAAATCACGACCGCCTTGCAAGAAGGCGTGATGAAAACGCGCATGCAGCCGATCCAAAACGCTTGGAGCCCCCTGCCGCGACTGGTGAGAGACCTTGCGAAGACGACGGGAAAGAAGATTCGCCTCGAGATGACAGGCGCAGATACGGAGCTCGACAGGCAAATCATCGACATGATCCGCGATCCCCTGATCCACCTGATCCGCAACGCCGTCGACCACGGGCTGGAAACGCCCGACGAGCGCGACCAACAAGGAAAATCCGAGGAGGGAAATATCACGCTCAAAGCCTATCAGGAAGGCGGGCAAATCCTGATCGAAGTGCAAGACGACGGACGCGGCATCGATCACGAAAAAATTCGCAACAAGATCGTGGCACAAGGACTGGCATCCGAGACAGAAGCCTCTGCGTTCACCGTCTCGCAGCTGTACCGCTATTTGTTCCAGTCGGGCTTTTCGACCGCCGACAAGATCACGGAAGTGTCAGGACGCGGCGTCGGCATGGATATCGTCAAAAACAACATCGACAAGATCGGCGGACAAATCGAGCTGAACTCGACTTACGGCGCAGGATCGCAAATTCGCATCAAGATCCCTCTCACGCTCGCCATCGTTTCGGTCCTCATCGCTAAGATTGACAACCAACGCTACGCCTTCCCGCAAACCTCGGTCGTCGAGCTTGTCTCCTTCCGCGAGGCGGAAGATCACAGGGTGAGCGTCTTGCAGGGCAATCTCGTCTTGCAGCTCCGCGACCGGCTACTGCCTCTGCTTTCGATCCGCCGCCTCTTCGACTTGAGCGCGCGCCTGCCTGAGCCTCAGAACCTTGATCACAGCGTCTCGCCAGAAAAGTCGCCTTCTAACAGCGAGAGGACGAATGTCGAAGGGGCGAACTTCGAAGGGGCGAACTTCGAAGGGGTGAACTTCGAAGGGGCGAACGGGCAGGCGGCAAGCGAAGACGCCATCGAACCTTTAGAATCGTTGAGCGATATCGTCGCACGAGCCGTCTCCTCGGAGCCGAAAGCTCTGCCGCAAGAGCTGCCGGAGCGAGATCTTTCGCAAGGCGACCTCCAACAGCGCATGCTTCAGGAGATCTTGCAGGGCACTGAGAACTATGTCGTCGTGATGCAGGTAGGCGCACAGCAGTTCGGCATTTTGGTCGAGGACATTCAGGACACGGAGGAGATCGTCGTGAAACCTCTTTCCGAATCGTTGCGCGGCACGCCCTTTTTCAGCGGCAACACGATCCTCGGCGACGGGCGCGTTGTGCTCATCGTCGATCCGAACACGCTTTCCGACGAAATCGGCGAGGGAATCGAAGAAGCCAAGTTCGCGCACGACGAGCCGCAGCAACTCTCCGAGAGCAGCGTCACGCTGGTCATGCTCGATAGCGGCGACGGCGTCAAGAAGGTGGTTCCCGTCAGCGCCATCAACCGTCTGGAGCATATCGATTGCGCGCGAATCGAATATCCGAACGCCAAACCCACCGTCTTGTACAACGACGCGCTCATGCCCGTGATGCGCATCGAAGAAGGGCGCGCCTTGCCGAAGGAAGGCAGACGACCGGTGCTGGTGCTTTCGGACGGCGAGAAATGGGCGGGAATCGTCGTCGAAGAGGTGCTGGATATCATCACCGAGCCGTTGCGTATCGAGGTGGTAGCAGGAGAAAAGGGAGTCATCGGTAGCGCGATCCTGCAAGAGCAGAGCGTCGAAGTCTTGGATATGGAGCATTTTTGGAAACGCGCCTTCTCCGACGCAGATACCCTTCCCATCGATCTGTCAGGTGTCGAAGGTGCTGCGAAGGCGGCGCACCGAGAGCGCAGATTGCTGTTGATCGAAAAGAACCGCGCCTTCTGCGATTCGATCATTCCTCACCTTTCGTCGGTCGGATTTCGCGTCTTTGTGGTCGATCATATCGATCAGGCGGCCTATTATCACAAAAATGCCATTCCCTTCGATGTGGTCATCAGCGACATCGACTCCAACAGCGACGAGGTCTTGAAGTTTGTCGCACGCACGCGCCAAATAAGCGATTCGTGGTCGGGACTGCCCTTCTTGGCGCTGACAGCGTTGAAGCCCAGCGAAGAACAAACCGAGACCTGTCGAGCGGCGGGCTTCACAGACTTTCTGTCCAAGAACGACCGCAGCGATATCGTGCGCTGTTTGAAAGACTTGTCGTCGTAAGGCGCGCGCACCACCAGCTCGCGCGCATGCGGGCTGTTCAAAAAATTGCCGATTATGGATGCTTGATGTAAAAAATTTTGCTAGAGTCGTCCACGCCTCTGCTCTCGATGCCTCGTGCTAGGGGCGGAGGGTTGGCGGGGATATTCCTTTGAAACGAACGAAACGAATGTTGGAGTTTTCACTATGGCGAAATCCTGTCTTGTTGTGGACGATTCGAAGATCGTGCGCGTGATGGCACGAAAGATTTTGGAAGGGCTCGGCTTCGAGGTCTTTGACGCTGAAAACGGTCAGGAGGCGTTCGATTTCTGCATGAAGTCGCCGCCCGCCTGCGTCTTGCTCGACTGGAACATGCCCGTCATGAACGGGCTCGACTTCTTGAAAAAGCTGCGTAGCGAAGCCTCCGGCAAAAGCGTCAAGGTGATCTTCTGTACGACGCAAACCGACGCAGAAAGCGTCAAACAGGGCATGTCCGCAGGCGCTGACGAGTACATCATGAAGCCTTTCGACGAAGGAGTGATCAAGAGCAAGTTCAGCGAAGTGGGCTTGATCTGACTTGTTCCTTGACAGTGTCAGGCACGCAAGACGCAGTGCGCCTGCGAGAGGCGCTGACGATTGTTCTGAAGGAGAGCGCGGGATTGCTGTTGCCCCCTATCGAGGATTCTGTTTTGGTCGCGCGGCTGCGGGCTGCCTGCACAAGCTTCCGCGACCGACCGCGACTCACGCCGTACGAGCTGCTGTCCTTCGCTCAGGGCGAACGCTTCGAACCCGCCTTTCGAAACTTGGTCGTAGAAATCTTCTCCGACAAGAAGACAGCCTTCTTTCGCAACAAGGAGACCTTCGCCTATCTCGGCGACAACTTGCTTTCGCTCAAGACAAAAAAAACAGCGACAATCTGGTGCGCCGCCTGCTCGACAGGACAAGAAGCCCTTTCGCTCGGCATAACTTGGCGCAAGCGAATGGCGGACAGCGCGCAAGAAGAGACGGGAACACGCCTCGCCGTCTATGCCAGCGATCTGAGCGCGCGTGCCATCAAGACGGCGCGCACAGGACACTACAACAACTTCGACGTGCAACACGGACTCAATGTTCACGACTTGCTCGGTTTTTTCGACGAGCAGCAGGGCGGCGGCTTTTGGAAAGCGAAGGACACGCTCTTGGCGCACACAACCTTTTTCCAGCACAATCTGTTGCGCTCGCCGCCGTCGTTTCTGCCGCGCCGTTTGGATGCCATCCTCCTTCCGCACACGCTGCAGAATTTCGACGCTTCGATCGCCGAGCGCGTTATCGTGCGCCTCGTCTCGTTGCTCGCGCCTGAAGGATGGCTCGTGCTTGCGCCAAGTGAGGCGGAACAATACGGCGAACGCCTTTTCTCACAACCCGTGGAAAATTTCTCCGATCGCGCGCCGCCGAAAGGAATGTTGTCGCGACGAGCCTTCGTCTATCCCGACCGAGACGCGCTCGCCGCGCTGCAGCGCTCAAGGGAGGGGACGCAAGACATGTCGCGGCAAACCTCCTCGCCGCGAGAGCCTTGGATGCAAACCTCCTGATCCGCCATGACGGTCGTGAGCTTCGACAAGGTCGGCATGCGCTACGGCTTGGGACCAGAGATTCTGCACGATGTCGACTTCGCGCTTGCAGGCGGCTCCTTCCACTATCTGACAGGACCTTCGGGTGCAGGAAAGACCTCCCTGTTGCGCCTGATGTTTTTGGCACAACGCCCTTCGCGCGGTAGCATTCGCGCTTTCGGCGAGAATGTTGCAGGCAAGGATCGAAAGGCGCTGCAAGCACTGCGGCGTCGGATCGGAATCGTCTTTCAGGAGTTCCGCATGGTAGATCATCTGAGCGCTGCAGAAAATGTCGCCTTGCCCTTGCGCTTGCGAGGACTCGCCGAAAGGAGTATCCGCGAGCATGTGAAAGAGATCATGGCGTGGGTGGGGTTGCAGCATCACATGGCTGCCGATCCGGCAACATTGTCGGGCGGGCAACAGCAGAGGGTTGCGATCGCGCGTGCCGTCGTCTCGAACCCCGACTTGTTGCTCGCCGACGAGCCGACGGGCAATGTCGACGATGCGCTCGGCGAACGCCTCCTCCACCTTTTCGAGCAGATGCATAAGAACGGCTCGACGGTCGTCGTTGCAACGCACAATCGCCGTCTCATCGAGAAGTATCCTCACCCTGTCTTTCGACTGCGCGACGGCTTCTTGGAACAACAAGCATGACGCGATTCGCTCAGGCAGTGCGCTTCCTGTTGCGCACCGATGCGGACACAACGCCGCTGGGACAAGCTTTTGCAACGGAGCGGGCAACTCTGTTCTTGCCGTGGATCATCGGCGTGATGGTCTATTTGGCACTGCTGATGGTTGCAGCGCTGCTTTCGATCGACAATACGATCTCGCGGTGGCGTAGCGATTTGTCGGATAAGCTCACGCTCGTCGTGCCGCAGCAGCTGGCGGAAAGCAACATCGCTTCGACGGACGAGCTGCTGGCGTTCTTGCGTGCCGAGCCGAATGTCGCGCGTGCCGAGCCCATCGCGCTCGTGCGCTTGCAAAGCCTGCTCGAGCCGTGGCTGGGGCCTGCCGCCAGAACCGAGGGCTTGCCGCTACCGAGCATGATCGAGGTCGACCTGCTACGCACCGAAGAAGCCACCGTTGCAGCGTTGCGTGCGAAGCTGCAGCAGGAGTTTCCTCGAGTCCTGCTCGACGACCATCGCTTGTGGCGCACGCGCCTGCTCGCCGTCGGACGCATTTTGCAAACGGTCGCCTTGCTGGCAACCTTCGTCGCCTTGACGACGGCGCTCGTCATCGTCGCCTTCGGCGTGCATGCGGCGATGGGCAGACACGCAACCACGATCCAGCTTCTGCGCGTCATGGGCGCGGAAGACGCCTACATCACCGCGCAATTCATGCCCGCCGTGCGCCGTGCCTCGGCTTGGGGCAGCGCGGCAGGAATGCTGCTTTTTCTCACAACCTACGCGCTGCTGCGACTCGCGGGCGAAGGCTTCGCGCCAGAGCGTATGGGTCCCTACGGATGGCAGTGGCTTCTCATGCTGCTCGTGCCGCTTGCCTCCTTCGTCGCAGCCTTGGGCGTTTTGATCTCGTTGATGCACCGCAGATTGCAAGATGTTCCCTAAGATGCTTCCTGAAAACCTTTTTCTGATAACCTTCCCTTCTTAGGGCGGGCTTCGATCTCGACGAGCAAAACGGTTGTGTTTCCAAGA
The DNA here is from genome assembly GCA_014237925.1 of Alphaproteobacteria bacterium. Lineage (GTDB taxonomy): Bacteria > Pseudomonadota > Alphaproteobacteria > JABAAW01 > JABAAW01 > JABAAW01. The sequence continues at coordinate 29,448 of JABACB010000009.1, read as the reverse complement.
ATTGTTCCAACGCTGTGGATGGTGGCGGGGTTGCTGGTGTGTGGCTTTGCGCTCGGCTTCGGGTGGTTTTGTCTGACCTTGCCTGCCGCGGGACAAGGAATTGTTGTCGAACGCGCACAAGCGATCGTCGTCTTCACAGGGTCGCAGGCGCGCATTCCTTCGGCGCTCGCGCTTTGGCGCAAGGGGGTTGCTCCGCATTTGCTCGTCTCCGGTGTTCATCAAGGCACGGAGAGCCGCGACCTTGTCGGCAAGGAGAATGCGGACGGCATCGCGCTCGGACGCGCGGCACGCAACACCTTCGAGAACGCCGTCGAGACGGTGCTGTGGACGAACGAAAACGACATCGACAACATCGTCTTGGTCACCTCCGACCTGCATATGCGGCGCAGCCTGCTCTACCTGCGATGCCTTGCACCCGACTTGGAGGTCGTGCCTTTCGCGGTGAGCGTTCGCCGTCAAGCGAGGTTGCGCGGCAACATCAAGGAATACGCCAAATACTTGCTCGCCGTCGCCCACTGCCGCATAGCCCACCTGCCCGAATCTTTTCCTGCGCCGCAAGCCTTGAAAAGCAGCGCGGCAAAGAAATCATGAAAGAAGTCATGAGCGCCTTCCTGCGATGGCTCGTGCGTGCGCAGGTTCGTGCGCGTTTCGCCATGTTTTCTGTGGTCGTGCTTGTTGCGACGCTGAGCATCACTTCGATCTCTACGGTGATCTCGCTGCTGACACTGTGGCGTCGTCCGCCGCTCTCCTTGTGCTTCCTTTGGGAGAGCGTCTTCAACATCGCGTGTCGAAGCCTGCTGGGGATCCGCTTTCGCATCCAAGGTATCGAGAACATTCCGCAAGACGAGCGCGTTCTGTTTGCGACCAAGCATCAGTCTTTGTGGGAGACGATCGCTTTGCTGACACCGCTTTGTGTGCATGCCTATATCGGCAAGAGGTCGCTCGCCTTCATTCCTCTTTGGGGCTGGTCGCTGTACTCCGCCGGCAAGTATATTCCCGTCAATCGAGCGGCAGTCGTTGCCAGCACCTTTGCGCTCTTGCGCGGTTTGCGCACGCGTTTGGCAGAGCCCTACTTTCGACGCGTCATGATCTTTCCTGAAGGAAGAAGGACCCTTCCCTCCGAGACGGCTCCTTCCTATCGAGAGGGAGTCGAGCTTTTGTATCGTCGCTTTTCCTTTTTCGTCGTGCCGATTGCCGTCAACAGCGGTCATCTCTGGCCGAAGGGGGGCTACAAGCGTGGCGGAACGATCACCGTCTCGATCCTTCCCCCGATCGCGCCGGGCTTGGCGAAGGGGGCGCTCGTGCCGCTCTTGAAAAGTCGCATCGAGGGGGAAGTGCGAAGGATCGGCATTCCGTGACGATCCTCCGCTTGTCGCTCGCGGTTGCTTTAAACGGCGAGATGCGCCAGTATGCGTGTGTTAGTGCTTCGAAGGGGAGCGAAGCTGCGTTCTGGTCTTGCAGGAGACATCGTCGATGAAACAACAGTCTGCGATAAAACGGGCGCGCGTATCCCTTGCCTTGTGGAGCGAGGGCGTTGCAACCTTTCTTCAGGATGTTTTCATTCGCTCGCGGCGAGGGCCTACGACGGTGACCATCCTGTTTCTGTTGTTTGCAACCTCTTATCGAATCAACGATCCTCCCTTCATCGAGCAGTTGCGCCTTCGCAGCTTCGACAGCTATGTGCGCGCCTGGCCGCACGAGGGAATCACCTCGCGTCCGATCGCTATCTTGGATATCGACGAACGCTCGCTGGACGAGCTGGGACAATGGCCTTGGCCGCGCACCGTCGTAGGCGATCTGCTAAAATCTCTGCAGAGCTACGATGTCGCCGTGCTGGCGATGGATGTCGTCTTCTCGGAAGAGGATCGCACTTCGCCGAAGAATCTCGTGCGCCATGTGCTCTACGACATCGATCCGATCACGCGCGATCGCTTGATGCGTCTGCCCGACAACGAGCTCTCCATGACGCGAATCATGGGCAGCGGCTTGCCCGTCGTTTTGGGCATGCCAAACTCTAACCGCACCGACAATATCGAAGACCGTCTGCCGCCGTCCTCTTTCAAGGGTGCCTTCGGTCCCGATCCCTTGCAATTTATTCACATCAACCGATTCACAAACCTGCTTCCCAATGTCTCGACCCTGAACGAGCATGCCAGCGGCTTCGGCGTCTTCTCGTTCGGCTTCGACTACGACGGCACCGTGCGCCGTGTGCCCGTCGTCGTCGCCGTCGACAAGCAAACCTATCCCAGCCTCGCGCTGGAGACCTTGCGTGTGGGTTCGCAAAGTCAAGGGCTCTACTTGCGCAGCGCGGAAAACTTGGGAATCATCTCGGTGTTGTTGCAACGCGGCGACGGCTCGCGGCGCGTCATTCCGACCGACAGCGAAGGACGAATTTGGGTCAAGTTCGGCACGCCCCAGCCCTACAACATCGCCTACAAAGAAGGACAGGAGAAACGGCTCTATGTCTCGGCGATCGATGTGCTACGACGAAAGATTCCCAAAGAGTGGCTCCAAGGACACTTCGTCTTCTTCGGAACCTCTGCGGCGGGCTTGAAAGATTTGCGCAACACGCCGGTCGATCCTTCGCTGCCCGGCGTCGAAGTGCACGCCAATGTTCTTTCCAATATCCTGTCGGGCGACTCTCTGCTCGTTCCGCCCTCGATCAGCGTGATCGAGACCGCCGTCATGCTGCTTTTGGGAATCATGATCATTCTGGTCAAGCGGCGCTTTTCGTTGCTGCCCTCGTTCCTATTTCTGCTGTCGACCATCGCCGCGAACTTTTTTGTCAGCGTCTACTTCTACCAAACCTACGGCATCCTTTACGATGCGTTGCTCATCAGTTTGGTCTCCTTCTTCATCTTCATCATGTTCACCTTGTTCAACTACCTGCGCGAGTCTTCCGAGAAGAAGAACATTCGTCGCGCCTTCGTGCAGTACTTGTCGCCCGATTTGGTCGACCAGCTTTCGGCGTCGCCGGACAAGCTGAGCTTGGGCGGCGAGCTGCGTACGATGTCGTTTCTGTTTTGCGATGTCAGGGGGTTTACAACGATCTCCGAGAGCTACAAGACGAATCCGCAAGGCTTGACGCATCTGATGAACCGTCTTCTCACACCGCTGACAAACGAGATTTTGCAGCGCAAGGGGACGATCGACAAGTACATGGGCGATTGCATCATGGCATTTTGGAACGCTCCTCTGAGCGACGAGCAGCATGCGACGAACGCCGTCGATTCGGGGCTGGAAATGTTTCGCGCCTTGAAGGTGTTGAACGCAGAGCGTGAAGGCGAAGCCAAACAGGGCAAGCAGCGTTATTTGCCACTCAACGTCGGAGTAGGAATCAACACGGGCGAGGCGGTCGTCGGCAATATGGGCTCCGAGCAACGTTTCGACTATTCCGTGCTAGGCGACCCCGTCAACTTGGCATCGCGTTTGGAAGGACAATCCAAGTCCTACGGCGTCGATATGGTCATCGGCGAGAACACGGCCGCCATGCTGCAGGGACGCTATGCGATCATCGAGCTCGACAGCATCGCGGTCAAGGGCAAGGCGGAGGCGGTGACCATCTACACCGTGCTGGGCGGCGAAGATTACGAGAACCACAAGCAAGTGGACGAGCTTTTGCCGAAACACAAAGAGTTCTTGGAACGCTATCGAGGACAACGATGGGACGAGGCCGATTCTGCCGCTAAGGCTTGCGCACGCTTCGCGCCGCTGGCAGCCTTCTACGATGTCTATCGAGAGCGTATCGCGGAGTATCGCGCCGTTCCTCCTGCGAAGGGTTGGGACGGCGTTTATCGCGCGACGAGCAAGTAGCTCTCGCGGCTTGAACGAACAGGGATCGCCACAGCGAAGAGAGACGAGAGTGAGATGACGGACAAGTCGAACGGAGCGGACGAGACGAACGCCTTTGCTCATTTGGTGGGGCGTTTGGGCAAGCCGCCGCCTTTCTCGGAGGGATGGTTTCAGGCGCTGTTGAAGGATACGGACGGCATTCGTCGCCGTGCCATCTACTACTCTTGTTTCGTCAATATGACGGCGATCGCCGCGCCGATTTTCACGCTGCAAGTCTACGACCGCGTCATTTTTCATGCAGGGATCGAGACCTTGAAAGCGCTTGTGATCGGAATCCTGATCGTGCTGTTCTTCGATTTTCTCATGCGCAAGGCGCGCGCCAACCTCTTTCGTGCCGTCTCGCTCAGGAACGACGTGTTGGTCGGACACAAGATGTTTCGCCACACGATGAACTTGCCCTTGCGCGAGCTGGAAAAGCGTCCGACGGGACAATGGATCGCCTTCTTCAACGATTTGGCGGCGGTGCGAAATCGTATGGGCGGACCGATGGCGGCTCAGTTCATCGATGTGCCGTTCTCGTTGATGTTTCTGGCCGTCATCTTCGTCATCGCAACGCCGATCGCTTGGATCCCCGTCGTATCGGGATTGCTGTTTCTCATTCTCATTTGGCGCGCCGATGTCAGCGTTGCTGCGCGCGTCAGCAAGGAGCAAGAGCAGATCGTCAACCGCAACGGATTGCTGAACGAGCTGCTGCACGCCAGAACGACGGTCAAATCCCTCTCGCTCGCCTTGCCTTCGGAGGCGCGATGGGCAGAGACGCAAGGCTCGTTGATCGAAGAATCCGTCTTGCGCGGTGCGGCGCACGACCACTATCAGACCATCAGCTACAGCATGACACAGCTTACGACCGTCGCCATGACAAGCGTCGGCGCTTTGGCGATCGTCAATCAATCCATGACGATGGGCGCGTTGATCGCAGCCAACATGCTGGGCGGACGCATGATCGCAAACTTGGGACAGACCTTGAACTACTGGCGCGGCTATCAAACCTATGTCGCTTCCAAGAAACGACTCAGCACAGTCTTCGGAATCGATACCGAAAAGGTGCGCTCCGAAGTGGCGCAAGAAAATCCGCAGGGACGCATCACCTTCTCCGACCTCTCGTTTCGATACGAAGAAAACGCGCCGCTCGCCCTCGAAGAGACCAGCGGAACGATCGGACCAGGAGGATTCTATGTGCTGGTCGGCGCGAACGGCAGCGGGAAGAGCACCCTGATGAAATTGTTGCGCGGACTCTACAAACCCGAGAAGGGAGTCGTCATGCTCGACGAAAGAGACATCCGCCAATTCACCAACCAAGAGATCGCGCGATGGATCGGCTACATGCCGCAAGACGCGACCCTGTTTAGCGGAACGCTGCATTCGAACATCATCTTCGGCGCAGAGCAGTACAACGACGAAGCCATCTTGGAATCGACGAAGTACGCCAATTGCCACCACATCATCACGAAGTTTCCGGCGGGCTACGAGACGCCCGTAGGCGAAGGCGGCGCCAACATTTCGCCGGGGCTACGACAGAAGATATGCCTTGCAAGACTCTACTTGCGACAGCCGAGCCTCGTCTTTCTTGACGAGCCGACCAACCACCTTGACCAGCAGGGGGTTGTCGATTTGGCGAGCTCGTTGAAACTTCTCGCCAAAACGAAGACGGTGCTGGTCATCTCCCACAATCCCAGCCTGTTGCAACAGTCGGACTATATCGTCGTGATGGAAGAGGGGCGCGTGCGTCAAATCGCGCCTAAGGATGTGATCGCCAAGCAAGCGGCGGCGCAGAGCAAGAACAAGAAGGCGTCGCTACAGGCGCCACAAGAGAGCCCAAAAACCTAAGCAAGCACAAGCAAGGAGAAAACTCATGCCGCTGGAGTTTATCGCGCACGACGAAGGCGCGGGGGACGAGGACATCAATCCCCTACAACGTCTCATTTCCAAGTATCGGTGGCTGGAGCGCAACCGCTTCGCCTTTTTGGCGACCACCTTCGTCATGGTTTTTTTCGTTTGGGCGTGCTTCGCCAAGCTGGAGAAGTTTTCGATCGTGCCGGGCAGCGTGGTGCCGCAGGAGAAGACGCAAGTCGTGCAGCATTTGGAGGGAGGAATCATCGAGGACATCACCGTCAACATAGGCGATCAGGTCGAGCAGGGCGACATGCTGTTTCGCATCAACTTGGCGGGCAGCCAGCGCGAGGAGCAGCTGCTGGCGGAACTCGACGGGTACATCTTGCGCAAAGCGCGCATCGAGGCTTCGCTCGAAGGCGTGCCGCTCTCCTTACCCGAAGAAGAGGAGGCGCGCCGTCCTGAAATCGCCGCCGCCGAGCGCGGCGCATACTTGTCGGCACGCAATCAACTCGATAGCACTCTGCAAGTGCTCGACGCGCAGATAGAACAAGAGCGACGAAAAATCGGCGAGAACGAAGCGCGACGCGAAACCTTCAACTCGGACCTCGAGATACAAAAAGAAAGCGCGCAGGTCAAAGAAGACCTCTACAAGCAGGGCTTGGGCGCACGAATCGAATACTTGGAAGCTAAGGCGCGCGTCGAGCAAATCGAAGGAAGACTCAAAGAGCTCGAAGAGATCATCCTCGCCGCAAAGTCTGCACTCGTGCAAGTGCAGGCGCGACACGAAGAGGTCTTGCGCGAGCATCAAGGCGGCTTGTCGCGCGAGAAGCTCTCGACCGACGGCATCCTCGAACAGGCGCGCATCGAATATCAACGGGCGACCGAAGCCGCGGCGCGTACCGAGGTCACCGCGCCCTTGCGTGGAATCGTCAAAGAGATCTACTTCAACACCATCGGCGGCGTCGTGAGACCGGGCGACCCTGTCATGGAGATCGTGCCTTCTAGCGAGAACCTCGTCATCGAGGGAAGGTTGGCGCCGCACGAACGAGGCTTCGTGCGACTCGATCAGGATGCCGTCGTCAAAATCACGGCATACGATTTCTTGCTCTACGGCGGGCTACGCGGCAAGGTCGAGCAGATTTCCGCCGACACGCTGTCCGCTCCCGACGGCTCCACCTATTTTCGTGTCGTCATCCGTACCGACAAAACCTACCTCGGCGACGAGCCGGGCAACCTTCCCATCTCGCCGGGCATGGAGGTCACCGCCGACATTCACACCGATAACCGCACCGTCCTCTCGTATGTGTTGCGTCCCATCTTCCGTCTCAAAAACAGCGCCTTTCGTGAATAGGGGTTTGTGGACGAGTGACGGAAGTTGCAGTGGTCAACGGATGCAAAACGAATGCGCACAGCAAGCCGTGCTATGGTGCAACAATTCGCAACGCTTTTGCTTTCGACTCTTGATTAACCTCTAGCTCACCTCTTACTTCACAAAGAGCGCGACAAACCTCCGTATGTCTCTTGCGATCGGTGGTCGTTGACAACGATAAGAAAACAAAACAATGTGGTGTGGTTGAACCTAGAAATCTGACAGGAGATAGCCATGTCAAAAACATCACTTCCCTCATTGCTACGTTCCTGCGTGGCTTGCGGTTTTTTGTTTTCTGCAAGTGCAGGTGCTGAAGAAAAATACAATGTCTTATGCGCGCCAGCACTGATGGATTACGAAGTTAAGGCAGCGCGTGAGAGCGGCTTACAATGCCCCAAGCAAGCGATAAAGTGTTCTGAAGAACAGACTGTGGAAAGGAAGGTGTTAAGCTTAGCTGCCGGTGGGGATATCAACATGACAGTGCCTTACTACTTTCTAAAGATGGACGATAGCGTCGTCGAGGCACTGAAGGCGAAGAAAAAAATGTCAAGAATTGCTGGAGACAATTTTAGGTGCGGCGTATTTAAACAATAGTCAACACCATCGGTGGCGGTGTTAGATCGGGCGATCCTGCCGATAACCGCATCGTCCTCTCGTATGTGTTGCGTCCCATCTTCCGTCTCAAAAACAGCGCCTTTCGTGAGTAGCCGTCCTTGAGGGTATGCGCTCGCGCTGTCTTAAGCGCCGCACAAATGCGGCAGGCGGAAGAACGTGCCTTCCGCCGTGCGTCTTCCTTCACCTTCATGCGTCGCGCGGGCGAGGCGGTAGCGCACTTCGTCTTACAGCGTTTCGCCAAAACATCGAGAATCGTCGTCGCTTGCGGTAGCGGCAACAACGGCGGCGACGGGTATATCGCAGCGCAAAAACTGGCGACGAGGGGGTTCGATGTTCTCGTGCTTGCGCTTGGAAAAAGCCGCAGCATGGACGCTGCGCGTGCTTGCAAACACTGCTGGCTACCGCGCATCGGGCTTGAGGAGTTGGATGCCTGCATCGAAAAGGCGTTGCAGGGGGAGAAGGTCGTCTTGATCGATGCCATGTTCGGAATCGGCTTGACCCGTCCTTTGCAGGGGATGGCGCGTAGTGTTGCGACGCGTTTCTTGAAGGCACGCAGAGGCGGAGCCGTCGTTCTCGCCGTCGACCTTCCGAGCGGGTTGTTTGCCGACGCTTCGTGCGTGGAGGAAGGGGGAGTTGTTGTTGCCGATGTGACCTTGTGTTTTTTCCGAAAAAAGGCGGCGCATGTTCTGTTGCCGTCGCGCGCTTTGTGCGGCGAGATCGTGTGTGAGGATATCGGCTTCAAGCAAGAAGATTGCTCCGATGTCGACACCTTCGAAAACGAACCTGCTCTGTTTGCACAAGCTGCCTTTTGCAAGCCTTTGGACTTGCAGACGCACAAGCATCGACGCGGTTCGGTTGTCGTCGTGCGATCGCAGATGGCGGGTGCAGCGCGTCTTGTCGCGGAAGGTGCTACGCGCAGCGGAGCGGGGCTTGTGCGTCTTCTTTCTGATGCAACGGAAGCTGCTCCTCCTCTTTCAATTGCGGGGTTGCCTGCGAGTGTTATCGAGGATGGCAGGGGCGGGCAGCAAACCTTGCAACAAACTTTGCGAGAAACCGCGCAAGGACGGCGTGAGAGCACGGCTTTTGCTTACGGGTTTGGCGCGCCGCCTGACGAGCAGACTTTGAATGTTGTGCGTGTGCTGGCATCCTCTGGGTGCAGGCTTGTTCTTGATGCGGGCGCGTTGCGTGCGATGGGGGAGGGGGGAGCGCGTGAGATATTTTCTTCTTTCCAAGCTCCTGTCGTCTTGACTCCGCATGCAGGCGAGTTTCGGGCATTGTTTGCTTTTGATCGAGCGTTGCTTGCAGAATCGTCTCCTTTCGTGCGAGCGCGTCGTGCGGCGCAGATGGCGGGGGCGGTTGTTGTTGTGAAGGGGGGAGACACTTTAGTTGCAAGTCCTGACGGCAGGCTTTCGGTGCTTGTCGAGAGTTCGCCGTGTCTGGCGACGGCGGGCAGCGGCGATGTGTTGGCGGGGGTGATCGCGGGATTTTTGGCTGAGGAGGGGGATGCTTTCCTGGCTGCTAGCGCGGCGGTGTGGTTGCACGCTCAGGCGGGACAAGAGATGGAGGAAGTGTATGGGCGTGCGGTGCGTGCGGACGATCTGCCGAGTGCGATAGGCGAGCGATTCGCGCGACTTCTCTCTCACGAGCAGCGGGATTGTTATTGATAAAAAGGCATCGTCGCGCAAAGGGGAGCGCATCCTTCTCACACGACAGCCTCGCAACGCGGCATAGCGGCTTTGGAATAGATTGGAATGGTTATATTTGTTGCGCTTGATTTGTCGTGTTTGGTTTGTTGCGCTTGATTTGTCGCGCTCGCGCTTGTGCTTTTTGGATAGCACGCGCTCACGCGACAACCTTGCAACGCGGCATGGTAGATTTAAAACGGATTGGAATGGTGATATCTGTCGCGCTATGTTTGTTGCGCTTGCTTACAGCCGCTCTATGCGCGCCAGCTCCTCCAGTCCCCGCCGATAGTCGGGATAGCGCAAACATACCCCCAACTCTCGCTTCATCCTTCCGTTGTCCGCACGCTTGCACTCTCTGTGAAAACTCCACGCCGTATCAGACAACAACCCGCGCGCGCGCGCTTGCTCGCTTGACACCAAAGAAGGAGATTGGCAACCTAACAATTCCGCCGCATACAACAAAGGCTCGTGCGACGGAGAAGGCATGTCGTCGCAAATGTTGAAAATACCCGCAGCCCGCTTCCTCGCAGCGCACAAAAGAGCCTCCACCAAGTCCTCCACATGGATGCGGTTAAAAAAACCTTCGCTGCGGACAACAAGCTTTTCTTCTCCCCTTGTCTCTTCTCTTGCGCGCAGACGAAGTAACGCGTTGCGTCCCAAGCCGTAAATGCCGGCGATGCGCATCAGGCACAAACGCGTTCCGTTTTTTTCCGCAAACCTTTGCCACTCCCGCTCGGCACGCAGTCTTTTCTCTCCGCGCAGGCTCAAGGGAAGGGCAGGCGGCGTTTCTTCATCGACATCCCTCCCCTTGTGGTCGCCATAAACCGAGAGGCTGGAACAATAACAAAGCCACGGAATACGGCTGAGCGCATCTTCGTAGCGCGCAAGCACCGCATCCTCATCCCCCTCTTCGTCGCTTATCTTTCGCTCGCCCCCCTTGCCGGGAGGCACAGTGGTGACGAGATGGCTCGTCTCGGCGAGCGCGCGTCGAACGCCTTCCTCGTCCTCGAAAGAAAGAACCTCCAGCCCCTCGTGTTCTCGCCGCGAAGTGCCTGCGACGCGAAAGCCCGCGCTTTCTGCACAGCGCGCCAAAAGTGCGCCGCTGTAGCCCAATCCGAAACAGAAGAGAACAGGCACCGATCCTCCAAGCCCATGTGTGATTTTTTTGGTGTGATTTTTTTGGTGTTACTTGTTTGGTGTTACTTGTTTGTGTCGACAAATCCGTGTCGACCTACCTTGCTTGTTTGTGTCGACCTACCTTGCTTTTTTGCCTGGCTTTCTTGTTTTATTTTCCGATGGCGCGCAGAAACTCGTTTTGCAACGCTCGGTCGCTTTCGCAAGCGAAGGCACCGCTGTAGCGGCTGGTGACCATGACGACATTCGCCTGCTTCACGCCGCGCGTCGTCATGCAGTGGTGGGTCGCCTCGACGAAGACGGCGGTGCCTCGGGGTTTCAGGGCTTTGTCCAAAGTGTTCGATATCTGCGCCGTGAACTTCTCCTGAATCTGCAGCCTGCGCGCGAACATTTCGGTCAGACGCACCAGCTTGGAAATGCCGACGATGCGCTTGTCGGGCAAATAGGCGATGTGAACAACTCCCGTCATCGGCGCCATGTGATGCTCGCAATGCGAGGCGAAGGCGATGTTGCGCAGCAACACCATATCCTTGTAGTTCTCGGTCTCGCGGAAGAAGCGGTTCAGATAGTCTTCGGGATGCGCGCGATAACCCTTGAAATACTCCTTGAACGCTTGCACGACGCGCTTCGGAGTGTCGCGCAAGCCTTCGCGCACAGGGTCTTCGCCCGCGAAACGCAGCAAGACGCGCACCGCCTCTTCGGCATCTTCGTCGCTGACAGGGGGAGAGGAGGACATAGAGAGATCCTTGAACAAGTTAAGATTGGTGAAGGTGGAAGCGTGTCCACAATTCTTCGAAGGCGGCAACTAGCGTCTCGATCGGACCTTCGTCGTGCAAGGGCGAAGGAGTCAGACGCAGGCGTTCGCTACCGCGTGCAACAGTAGGATAGTTGATCGGCTGCATGTAGAGTCCGTAGTCTTCCAGCAGCGCGTCCGAAACCTTGCGACACAGGGAGGCTTCCCCGATGATGACGGGAACGATATGGCTTGCGCTGTCGATGAAAGGAATGGCTTTCGCGCGCAGGCGTTGTTTCAACAGGCGCACATTGTTCTGCTGCTGCACTCTGAGGTCTTCGGCATCGCGCACGATCTTGACGGCGGCGCGTGCACCTGCGATCAGGACAGGCGGTAGCGCGGTCGTGAAAATAAACCCGTTGCCGAAAGAGCGCAGGAAATCGATCGTCTCTCCGTCGCCCGCAACATAGCCGCCGAAGGTGCCGAAGGCTTTGGCGAGCGTGCCTTGGATCAGATCGATCGAGCTTGCCACGCCTTCACGCACAGCAACACCCGCGCCTTGAGGTCCGTAGAGACCTACGGCGTGAACCTCGTCCAGGTAGGTCATCGCGTCGTGTTCTTGGGCGACCTTGACGATGTCCTTTAGGGGCGCGATGTCGCCGTCCATCGAATAGACCGATTCGAAGACGATCAGCTTCGGACGCGCTCGATCGTCGCTTTTCAACAGACGCGCCAAGTCTTGAACATCGTTGTGGCGGAAGACACGCTTGTCGGCGCGCGCGAGGCGCAGTCCTTCGATGATCGAATTGTGGTTTTTTTCGTCCGAATAGACGATCAACCCTTCGATGTGCGCACCGAGTGTGGCGAGGGCGGTGAGGTTGGCGACATAGCCGCTGGAGAAAAGAAGGGCTTTCTCCTTGCCGTGGTAGTCTGCCAAGTCTTCTTCCAGTCGCACATGGTCGCGGTGCGTGCCTGAAATGTTGCGCGTTCCTCCGCAGCCCGCGCCGCTTTCCTCCAGCGAGGCGTGCATGGCGTCCAGCAGGCGTCGATCTTGTCCGAGCGCGAGGTAGTCGTTCGAACACCAAACAGTGACATCGTGCGCGTCGATGTCGGCGCGGAACATGGCGGCTTGCGGAAAAGAACCGCAGCGACGTTGTAGGGGGGTGAAGACACGGTAGCGTCCCTCGCTTCGAATCGAAGCGAGGCGTGAAGCCATCACATCGGAGAAGGCTCGCGCCGCCGTCATAGGAATGCAGGAAGGGACAGGATCGACATCTCGGAAGCAGGAGGGAGAGCGTGCGAAGGGAAGGCAGGAAGAAGGCGAAGACAGGAAGGCAGGAAGAAAGGCGACGGCAGGAAGGCGAAGACAGGAAGGGGAAAGAGAGGGTTGTCATCTCGGCTCGGCTATTGTACTTTTTGCATTCGGTGTAAGCAAGGGGCGTTGCGATGTTCGGAATCGTTCGCGGGAAGAGACGGAAGAAAAAAGGCGAGACCTTGAAGAGCGAGACCTTGAAGAGCGAGGACTCGAAGGGCGGGGACTCGAAGGGCGAGACGCGGCTCCCTCCTTCTGTCGAGATGCGTTCGCCTGCGGGTGCGCGCGGCGGCGGGGTTGTGCGCGAGATTGGAGGACCGCGCGGGGCGGAGCCTACGCGTTATGGCGATTGGGAGAGGAAGGGGCGTTGCATCGATTTTTGAATCTCGCGTCACAAAAATACTTGCGTCACAAAAGCACTTGCGTCACAAAAGCAGCTTGTCGGGTTGGGGCTTGTAGCGCGTTCTGCAGAAACGCGCTTGAGAAATGTACTTGAGAAACGCGCTTAAGAAATGTGCTTGGAGTGAAGAAGCTACGCACTTCGCGCTTACTTACTCGCTTACCTACTCGCTCGTTGCGGGCTTTCGCGGGGCATGAGCCGTCTCGCTCGCCTTGCCAAAAAGCACGGCGAAGGGCGGAGGACGAAAGGCGGAGAAGGATGAAGGATGAAGGGCGCGAAAGGCGCGAAGGGTGAAAGACGGTGAAGGGCGAAGGGCGGCGAAGGACGGAGGACGAAAGGCGGAGAAGCACGGCGAAGTGTGAAGGACGAAAGATGGTGAAGGGTGAAGGGCAGCGAAGGGCGGCGAAGGGCGAAGGACGAAAGACGGTGAAGGGCGAAGGACGGCGGAGGACGAAAGGCGGAGAAGGGCGAAGAGCGCGAAGGGCGAAGGACGGCGGAGGACGAAAGACGGCGAAGGACGAAAGGCGGAGAAGGATGAAGGACGAAAGGCGAGAAACGAGCGGCAGAGCGAGCGAGACAATTTTATTTACACCCCCCCTCCCCCCCCTTGCTTACAAGCCCCCCCTAGCAAGTCCTCCTTACAAGCCCCTCCTTTTACAAGTCCCCTCACGCGCAAAATCACTTCGCTTTCGTCTTGCCTCGCTCGTCTTGCGTTTTGTTCGTCAACACTCATCATCCCTTGTCAAAGCCTTCTTGCTCAAAGCCAAGATTGCGCTCCAAAAACCTCTTGATGTTCGCAAAACGCGCCTGCTCCGCCAACCTTCGCCGATACCGCCTCACCGTCGTCTCTAGCCACACGCCATAACGTTTTTCGCCACGCACACCCAAAAGACGATGCAAAATGCCCGCCATGCGTACCTCCCGATGCAACGCGCACAGCTCATAGTGCCGCGCTGCGGAAACAACACCGCGTTCCGCATAAGCCCTCTCGTAACAACGCCATAACTCCTCGCGCTGCGTCCTCGGCATCGACCATAACCCATCCTCAAGCAACGAGACGACATCGTAACAACGCGGTGCTATGTGCGCGTCCTGAAAATCAATGAAGACACAACGTTCGCCTCGCTCCTCCTCGCCGTCTGAGACGGAGTCGCAGGGAGCAGAGCTGTCGTCAGAAAGCGCGAACATGTTCTCGATATGCACATCGCCCAACACAGGGGCGAGCTCAGCCTTGTCAAAGGCAACATCGCGGCAGAGCTCGCACCACAGCTCTCGCCAAACGAGCCGCTGTTTTGTCGTAAGGAAAGCGTCGGCGAAAGGCATCGTCTGCTCGACGAATCGATCTTCGCCGAAGGCAGGCAGAATGGCGGGCGCTTGTTCCGTCTCGATCAAAGACAAGCGAATCAGATCGTCCAACGCGCGTCGAAAGAGCGGACGGCAAGCGTCGAAACCGCGCAAGGCGAGACAGCGCGCGTAGCTGTTCTCGCCCAAGTCCTCGACGACGGCAAGGCTGTGCGTGCGATCAACCTCTTCGATGCGCGGTACGCGCAAACCCGTTCGCGTCAGAAACGAAGTCAGCTCTTGCAGACGCTGCAAGTAGGGAAGGCAAGAAGAGTGCGCGTCGAAGCGCGCATCGACAAGAATCGCGCTAGTTGCGGATTTGTTCGCGTGCTTCTTGTGAAGTCGCCCGCGCAATCGAAAAAGTCGTCGCTCCGATCCTGACGGGGGCAAGGGCTCGATGCGCTGCCACCCTTGCACAACAAGCGACGGAGGCAGAGAGACCCCTCCCCCCTCGTCTCGGCGGCGCAAGACAAGCCTAGATTAGACAAGCCTAGCTTGCCTGAGGTTTGGCGGAAAGCCCCTTGACCCCCAGTCCCGCGATCGCAAGATCGGGAAGACTGGCGCGGCGTTTCTTGGAAGCGGCGGTTTTGCGGGGTTTCGTCTCGCGTGCAAGCTTGCGTCCCGCCAAGATGTCCTTGATGTCTTGACCGCTCAAGGTCTCAAATTTCAGCAGCGCCTTGGCGAGCGTGTGCAGCTGTTTCTTGTTCTTTTTCAGAATTTTCTCACACACCGCATAAGATTGGTCGATGATATGCTTCGTCTCTGCGTCGATGGCATCCGCGGTCGCCTCCGAGATATTCTGCTGCCTTGCGATCGAATGTCCCAAGAAGACCTCTTCTTGGTTGTCCTGATAGCGAATGGGACCGAGCCTTGCAGACATGCCCCATTCGGTCACCATCCTGCGTGCGATCGCGGTCGCCTGTTGAATATCGCTTGCAGCACCCGTGGTGATTTTTTCTTTGCCGAAGATCATTTCTTCGGCGATGCGTCCTCCCATGGCGACGATCATGTTGGCTTCCAACTGGTCTTTCGCCAGCGAGATGTGGTCGCGGTCCGGCAAGCGCATGACCATACCCAAGGCTCGACCGCGCGGAATGATCGTCGCTTTGTGCACGGGGTCGGAGGCAGGACAAGAGAGGGCGGCGAGCGCGTGTCCGCTCTCGTGGTAGGCGGTCAGGCGACGTTCTTCTTCGGACATGACCATCGACTTTCGCTCGCTACCCATCAAGACCTTGTCTTTGGCATCCTCCAGCTCTTGCAAGGTGACGAGCCGCTTGTCGCGTCGTGCTGCGAGCAGCGCCGCCTCGTTGACGAGGTTCGCCAAATCGGCGCCTGAGAAGCCCGGAGTGCCGCGTGCGATTTGGCGTGCGTCCACATTCGGCGCTTGCGGTACTTTGCGCATATGGACGAGCAGGATTTTTTCGCGTCCGTCGATGTCGGGGTTGGGAACGACGACCTGTCGGTCGAAGCGTCCGGGGCGCAGGAGCGCGGGATCGAGAACATCGGGGCGGTTCGTCGCCGAGATCAGGATCACGCCTTCGTTCGTCTCGAAGCCGTCCATCTCGACCAACAGCTGGTTGAGCGTCTGTTCGCGCTCGTCGTTGCCGCCGCCCAAGCCCGCGCCGCGATGGCGCCCTACGGCATCGATCTCGTCGACGAAGATGATGCACGGCGCGCTCTTCTTGCCTTGTTCGAACATGTCGCGCACGCGCGAGGCGCCGACGCCGACGAACATCTCGACGAAGTCCGAGCCTGATATGGTGAAGAAAGGCACATCCGCTTCGCCTGCAACGGCGCGTGCCAGCAGCGTCTTGCCTGTGCCAGGAGGTCCGATCAGCAGCACGCCCTTGGGGATCCTGCCGCCGAGGCGTTGGAATTTTTTCGGGTCGCGCAAGAAGGCGATGATCTCTTCCAGCTCTTCCTTAGCCTCTTCGATGCCCGCCACATCGTCGAAGGTGATGCGTTCCGTCTTTTCGTTCAGCAGGCGTGCGCGCGAGCGTCCGAATCCCAGCGTCTTGCCGCCCGCGCCTTGAATCTGCCGCATGAAAAAGACCCAAACCCCGATCAGCAGCAGCATCGGAAACCATTGAATCAAAATGTAGAGGAACGAAGGACCCTTGTCGGGAGGCTCGGCGACGATATCCACCTCCGCTTCGGCGAGCTTGCGTACAAGATCGGGGTCGTCGGGCGCGTAGCTGGAAAAGCGTTCGCCTGTCTTCGTCGTGCCTGTGATGCGTTTGTCTTCCAGACGCACGGAGACGACGCTGCCTTCGCCGACAGCGTTCAGGAACTGCGTGTAGGTCATGGATTGTGACTTCCCTTCGCCAGGCTTCCTTTGGAACGAGCCAATCAGGAAGGTCAGGGCTGCAACGATGACAAGCCAGACAACGATGTTGCGAAACGAAGGCTTCATGGCAAAAAAACGATCACGGAAAAAAGATCACGAAGGAAACGACCAAGGAAACTACCAAGGAAACGACGAAGAGGAGAAGGCACTGCGCCCCTTAACAATATGCCTATCTTTTGTCGTTCTTTCAAGGGCGAGCAGACAATTTCATCGAATCCCACTTCGATGAGACTTCTATGGATGGTGATGGCGCATGACATGTCTGTCCGCGCTTCATGTAGGAAGAAGCAAATTTTGCTCGTCTGCACAAACAAACCTCACGCGCGGCAAGCCCTCCGCCCCCCGCAGCGAAAGGAGGCGCGTGTTCTTTCGTTTCTCCAACACAAGGCCCAAAGTTGGCAAAGCGCGCAGCTCCCCCCCCTGCCAAAAAGACGGCATCACCTCGCGCACCCGCCACGGCAGCTCTTCAAAACGAGCCAACGACCGCTCAAGCCGCGCGTCGTATCCCGGCTCATGCTCTCGGCTGTCAAGGTTCGGACAACGGCGCACGAACACAACTCCCTCGCGTCCCAGAGGTTTGCAAGTCCACCCTTTGAGAGAAGGAGGGCAAGCAGAGGCGCACAAAGGCAGCGAGACGCGCAAACGCCCGTCCCAAAGCCTGTCTTGCAACAAGGCGCTCGTCACAGGCAGAGGCTCGATGCCGAGCGCCGCGCGTGTGGCAAAGAAAACTCCTCCCCTTGCGAACAACAAGCAGCGACCGAGCGAAAAGGTGGCAGACTCTTTTTTATCGATGGAAACTTTATCGATGGAAATGTTGTCGATTCTTTCGGCTTGGCAGGCTTTGTGTAGAAGCAGAAATTGTTTCAAACAAGTGCGCCATGCCCTCCCGATACGCTGCACTTGCCTTCTACGCACGCCCTTGCCGCCGACCGAGCGTGCCACACCTGCTAGCACCTTGAGCGCGACTTTTTCGTCCAACGCCAAGAAAGGCTCGCTCTCGATGCGAACATATCCCTCAGCGTGCCAAGTCGCGTGCGTGCGCGTGAAATGTTGCACCGCCTTCTCCAACGCCTGCTCTTCTTTCCGCAGCATCGCGCAGCGCGCGAGCAGGTGAGCTTGCTCGACTTGCGACAATCTTGCGCAGACGGGGCGAATCCTGTTGCGTGCGTAGCATGGCGAGGCGTTCGACGGATCTTCCAGCCACATCACACTCCCTGCCACACTCCTTGCTGCACTCTTCTTGTCTTGAAACCACGCTTCTTGCAACCACGCTTTTTGCAACCATGCTTCTTGCAACCATGTTTGCAACGATATTTTCGACGCCTCGAGCAAGGGGCGTAGCAGAAACACTTCTCTTCCTTCCTCCTCCCGCTCCTTTTTTCGCCCCTGCTTTCGCTCTTGTTCTCGTCCTTGCCATTGTGCACGGCGCATCTCACGCATGCCGCCGCGACCGCGCAACAATCCCGCCTCTTGCATCGCGTAAGTTTCGATTTGGTCGTC
>JABACB010000009.1:0-11317 GCA_014237925.1 Alphaproteobacteria bacterium | reverse complement strand
ACGCATGTTCTGCTGAAGATTGCCCTTGTACGAGGACAAAGGCATATCAGGCGCGAAAACACGCGCAGCAAGACCGAAGTCTCGCTCCAGCCCCTTTCTCAAGGCTTCGCATTCGCTCGCGCTGGACGCGCGCAGCCCATGGTCGCAGATCAGCGCGGTGACGCTATCGCCTGTAGGCTCTCGCTGTTGTTTTGCCCAGCGTTGGCACAACAACAGCAAGGCGAGCGAATCGCTTCCGCCCGAACAGGCGACGGCAAGGCGGGGCTTTGTTCCCAGATGATCGATCCTTGCGAACGACCGCGCAAGAATCTCCGCAGGGGGCAGAAGCGAAGACTGGGGCGAAGGTTGGAACGAAGATTGGAACGAAGGTTGGAACGAAGACTGGAGCGAAGACTGGAGCGAAGACTGGAGCGAGGTGTCAACAGCTGCCATCTGTATAGCCGCCGTCGGTTCCTCGTTCCTCATGGCACGACACCCCTCTCGTACAAGCCTTGAGAAGGCGGTCGAAGCTTCAAGGGTCGACGCTTAAGGAGCGGAAGCTTCAAGGGTCGAAGGGGTCAAGCGCCGCTGCAAGTGTTTGCAGCAAGCTCCGATTCTACGATCTTCGTCATGTCGGCATCCTTGTCGCCGAAGCGTTTTTGGAACTCGCGCAAGACTCGACACGCCTGTTCGCCCTTTTTCAACTGCGCCAACATCTGTCCGAGTCGCAGCAACAATCGCGGTGCGAAAGAGCCGTTGCGATCTTTCTTGTAGCCCTTCAAGAAAGCCTTCATCGCCGCCTTGTCGTCTTGCAAGACGGCGTAGCTTTCGCCCAAATAGAAGAGGGCTTCGGCTACGCGCGGATCGTTCGGATAGCTTTGGGCAAATGCGTCGAACGCGCGCATGGCATCCTCCACCTTGCGCCCGCGCAACAGGCCTTGCGCAAGCGAGAACTGCTCGTCGGCAGAGCGTCCGTTCGTGCCGCTTCGTTCCCCTCTTGCCTTTCCGTCGCTTACGCCCCCTCTGTTTGTGCCGTAGCGCTCGAGTTGCTCGACGCGTCCCGTCAGATCGGTGAGCGTGCTTTCCAAGACGCGCATGCGCTCTTGCAACTCTGCGACGAAAGAAAGCCACTCGGTGCTTTGCAACAGATCGGCAGAGCCTTGCTCTTGAAGACGTCCCAAACTGCCTACATCCTTCGACAGGCGCTCCATTTGCGACTGCAAAGAATCAAAACTTTTCTGCAACGCAGCGCCTCCTGCCCCGCCGTCCTTCCTTTGTTGGAATTGCGACGGATCCTGCGCTTGCACCCGCATCATCCAGCACAAGGCAAGGACCGACACAGCGCATGCAACTAAGGCAAGGCGACGCAGAGAAGAGAAGGCAATCCTTTGCCCGCCTGCTCGCTCGCTTGCTTGTTCGTCTGCTTTACAGAACCTCGTAGGACGATTTTCCACGCACAAGGGTTCTCCTTTCTCGGCTTCTGCTTCTTTCTTTTTTTCAGTTTCTTTTCTTTCTTTTTTTTGGAGCTTACATATGAAAATCAACAATTCAAGCAAAGTGGCGCGTTTTCAAGTCCAAACGCAAAGGACAAGAAGCAAAGCACAAAAACGTTGAAACAAGGACTTGCGGATGGTTCGTATCTTGTTCCCTTTCTTTTCTTCTTTTTCAACGCGCTGCCTTTGCGTTCTCCGTCTTGCGCCTTGCCCTGCGTGCAGACACGCTAGGCAAAGCGCAAGGCGCGGAGCAGATCAGTCTATTTGACGGAGACGATGACATCGCGGCGGTTTTTTGCCCATGCGTTCTCGTTGCTTTCGGCAACGGCAGGACATTCTTCACCGTAGCTGATCGTGTTGATGCGTGAGGATTCGACCCCCATCGCGGTCAGCTGCGACTTCAAGCTTTCGGCACGCCGTTCGCCCAACGCCAAGTTGTACTCGCGCGTGCCGCGTTCGTCGGCGTTGCCTTCGATACGAATGCGCGCCTTCTTGTTTTTGTCCAAGACCTTCGCTTGCGCTTCGGAGACCGTCAAGCCTTCGGGTTTCAGCTCGGAGCGGTCCAAGTCGAAGTAGACACGGTCGCCGGCTTTCGCGAAGCCTTCGACAACCTTTTTGCTACCCTCGACCTTCGCGCCGCAACTGTCGGCATTCATCATCATGCCGTCGTTGTCCGCGGTTGTCGCACCGCCGGCAGCGCAACCCGCCGAAAAGGCCACTGCGAAAAGCGCGGCAAGCCCCATGGAACCTCGATTAGTCATATTGGTTCTCCTTCGTGTGTTTTGTGTGTGCTTGTAGATTTTGCGAACAAGTGCCAAGGTCGCTTTGCAAGATTGCTCTGCAAGATTGCTCTGTTAGCGACTTTGTTGCAACTTTGTTCGACATTTCGCCTATCAGGCTACAAAGCGATTCGTCTAGAGTCAAGACTCGTCGAAAAAAGTTTAGAAAAAACTGGCGAAAAGGGCGGCGAGACGATTCTTTAACGCAATTCACACATCCGCCTTGACAGAGCGAAGAATCCCATGTTGCACTGGCAAGAGGGTTGCTTCGTTGCTATACACGAGATCATACCCAAGATCATACCCAAAATCATACCGAGGGTGGACAGCAAGGGTGTCCAAAATGTCTATGGGATTAGTTTCGGAGATAGCGTTGGTGTCGGTTTTCCGTAGAAGATCGTCTTGTCGCAACCCCGCTCGCATCGCGAATGCTGCGGCGTTCGTGCAAGCGCTGGTCGCTTTCGGGCTCGTTTTCGTGCCTTCTGCTTTCGCGCGCGATCGTCTCTCCATCGTAGGCTCCTCGACGGTCTTTCCTTTCGCAACGGTGGTAGCCGAACGTTTCAGCTTGTCGAAGGGAGTAGCGCCCCCTGTCATCGAAGCGACAGGCACAGGCGGCGGCTTCAAACTCTTCTGCAAAGGCACGGGCGCCAACACCCCCGATATCACCAACGCGAGCGCACGCATGAAAGTCTCGCAGCTCGCGCTCTGTCGCAAGAACGGCGTCGATAAGGTCATCGAGGTTGCCATCGGCTACGACGGTATCGTCGTCGCGCAGTCGCTCAAGGGCAAGCCCTTCGCGCTCACCTTGCCCAATCTCTACTTGGCGCTCGCGCGTCAAGTGCCCAAAGAAGACGGCACCCTCATCGACAACCCCTACAAGACATGGCGCGACATCGATCCCGCTCTGTCCGCGCTTCCGATCGAGGTGTTGGGACCGCCGCCCACCTCAGGCACGCGCATCGCCTTCGTCGAGAGCGTCATGGACAAGGGCGCGCGTTCTTTCCCGAGCTTGGCTGCTTTGCGCAAACGCAACCAGCGAGCCTTCAAACAGGCCGCCTACGCCTTGCGCGAAGACGGCGCCTACATCGACAGCGGCGAGAACGACAATTTGATCATCCAAAAGCTGAGACGCAATCCCCAAGCGCTCGGCATTTTCGGCTTCAGCTTCCTAGAACAAAATCGCGGCATCCTGCGAGGGCTCTCCATCAGAAAGGGCGAGAACACCGTCGCCCCGACCTTCGACAAGATCGCAGACGGAAGCTATCCCATCGCCCGCGCCCTGTACTTCTATGTCAAGGCGGCGCACTTGGAAAGATCTTCGACACTGCAAGCCTATGTCGACATGTTCCTTGCCGACGACACCATGGGCGAAGACGGCTTTCTGCTCGACGAAGGATTGATCCCCCTCCCTCCGCAAGAGCTCGCGCGTGTTCGTCAAGCCGTCGCTTCGCGCCGCGCCGTCGAAGCCCAAAACTTGCGCTAATGATTCGCGCTAATGACTTGTGCTAATGACTCGCGCTAAACATTGGCGCTAGAAAACACCGAACAAGTTTTTTGCGCGTCGTACCTCTCCCCTCAGCAAGATGCTTTACGCGAGCTTAGCGACCTTGTTTGCACTCGCAGGGCTTGTGTTCTGCTTGCACGCCTTCGCTCGCCGTCATGCTTTCGTCAAGGGAAAGAACGGACGGATACGGCGCGACGCCTACAGCTTTCCTGCTGCCAGTCTGACGACGGGATGCATCGTGGCGATTGCTAGCTTGCTCCTCCTCTCTCTCTCCTTGCCTCTCTCCTTGCCTCTGTCCTTGTCGTCGTCTCTGTCGGTCGGAGTGCCTTCCCCATTCGTACTCGCCGGTCTGTGCGCGCTGTTTTCCGCCTGCGGCGTTTTCGCCTTCGTGCGTTTCGCGCCGCCGTCCTTTCCCGCGCGCGCCTTCGTCGAGACGGTCTTGCGCGTGCTGCTGCTGCTATCCTCGACGCTTGCCATCGCCACCACGCTCGCCATCGTCGCTTCGCTGCTGTTTGAAACCCTGCGCTTCTTCGAAGAGGTTTCGCCTTCAGACTTCCTGTTCGGCTTACACTGGAGTCCGCAGACCGCTCTGTTCGCAGACGACATCGGTGCTTCAGGCGCTTTCGGCTCGCTGCCCGTCGTCGTGGGAACTTTGCTGATCACCGTGATCGCCCTTCTCGTCGCCGTGCCGGTGGGTCTTTTCTCTGCGATCTACCTCGTCGAGTTTGCAAGCTCGCGCACGCGCGCCATCGTCAAGCCTACGCTGGAAGTTCTCTCCGGCATTCCTACGGTCGTCTACGGCTTCTTCGCAGCGCTGGTGCTTGCCCCCGCCGTGCGCACGCTTGGCGAAGCGCTGGGGCTAAATGTTGCCAGCGAGAGCGCGCTCGCGGCAGGGCTGGTGATGGGCGTGATGCTGATTCCCTTCGTCTCGTCGCTCTCCGACGACGCTCTGGCCGCCGTGCCGCAGGATCTGCGCAACGCCTCGCTCGCCTTAGGGGCGACGCCGAGCGAGACAGCCGCCAAAGTGGTGCTGCCCGCAGCCATGCCGGGGGTTGCGGCAGGCGTGTTGCTCGCCTTCTCGCGTGCCGTAGGCGAGACCATGATCGTCGTCATGGCGGCGGGATTGGCTGCCAAGCTCACGATCAATCCCCTCGACGCTCCTACCACCATCACCGTGCAGATCGTAACCCTGCTTACAGGCGATCAGGAGTTCGACAGCAGCAAAACCCTTTCCGCCTTCGCGCTCGGCATGCTGCTGTTCTGTCTCACCCTTGTCATCAACGCCGCGGCATTGTTGGCGACGCGACGCTACGGTGCACGATACGAATGAAAGAGTCTCGACTTCGCCGCCGCTATCGAGCCGAACGTCGCTATCGTTTCTACGGCAAAGCTGCGATCGCATTTGCCGTATGCTTCCTGTTTTTTTTCTTCGTTGCCATCGTCTCGCGCGCCTTGCCTGCCTTTTCGCAGCACGAGGTTCTGTTGAGGGTGGCGTTGCCCGACAATCTTCTCAAAAACCTTTCGACGGCGGAGGGAGAGGATGCGAACATCTCCGAGGGCGCGGCGCGACGGATGCTCGACGCAGCGCTCGCGCAAGAGCTGGGGGGGGGGGGGAGCGCGCACGAAAGGCGTGCGCGGCGTGCGCTGCTGACACCGCTTGCTGCGCTCGATCTGAAACGACGGGTGGAAAATCTTTCCGCTTCCTCTGTCTCCTCCTTGTCGCCCTCTTTGTTGTTACCCTCTTGGTCGCTTTCTTTCGCGCTGTCCTCTTCGAGCGAGCGTTTTCTTCGCGCTCAAAGCGGCGGCGAACAGGTTGCCGATCCCGCGCTTTCGGACATGCAGCGCGACATGCTGACAGCGTTGGATGCGAAGGGACTTGTTGCAAAACGTTTCAACCTCGCCTTCTTCACCCGTAGCGACAGTCGCGTTCCTTCGGCGGCGGGCATCCGCGGAGCGTTGCTTGGCTCGTTATGGGCGTTGCTGATAGCCTTCCTGCTCGCCTTTCCGCTCGGCGTGCTGACCGCCGTCCATTTGGAGGAGTTTGCACCGCGCAACCGCCTCAGCGCGCTCATCGAAGTTGCGATCTACAATCTCGCCGCCGTCCCCTCGATCGTCTTCGGCTTGCTGGGGCTCGTCGTCTTTCTGAACTGGTGGCAGCTGCCGCGCTCGGCGCCTCTCACAGGGGGCATGGTGCTTGCGCTCATGACCTTGCCTATCGTCGTCGTCACCGCACGCAGCGCGCTCAAAGCGGTGCCTGAAGGAATTCGCAACGCAGGACTCGCGCTGGGCGCGTCGCACAGCCAAACCGTCCTCCACCATGTCTTGCCGCAAGCCATGCCGGGGATTCTTACCGGCGCGATCATCGGCATGGCGCGCGCGCTCGGCGAGACCGCCCCGCTGTTGATGATCGGCATGGTCGCCTTCATCGCGCAAGCCCCCGCAACGCCACTCGATCCTGCAACAACCCTGCCCGTGCAAATCTTCCTGTGGGCCGACCATCCCGATCCCGCCTTCTCGTCGCGCGCCGCCGCCGCTATTCTCGTCATGCTCTGCTTCCTCGTCGCCATGAACGCCGCCGCCGTCCTCCTCAGACAAGCCTTCGAAAGAAAACGACAACGATAGATACCCCCATGACGACACCCGACAAGCACACGGA
Source organism: Alphaproteobacteria bacterium (assembly GCA_014237925.1). Classification (GTDB taxonomy): domain Bacteria; phylum Pseudomonadota; class Alphaproteobacteria; order JABAAW01; family JABAAW01; genus JABAAW01. The sequence goes on along the minus strand of JABACB010000009.1, from coordinate 4,906 downwards.
CAAACCCGCCGCCGCCAAAAGGCAACGCGCGAAAATTCGTGCGCGCGCCGTCAATGTCTACTACGGCGACAAGCAGGCGCTGTTCCAAGTCGCGCTCGAAGTGCCGCACAAGCAGGTGACGGCGCTCATCGGACCTTCGGGATGCGGAAAATCCACCTTCCTGCGCTGTATCAATCGCATGAACGACGTCATCGAGGGCTGTCGTGTCGAAGGCGAGCTCACCATCGACGGCGAAAATGTGGCGACCCTCGACCCCGTCGCTTTGCGCGCGCGAATCGGAATGGTCTTCCAAAAGCCCAATCCCTTTCCCAAGTCCATCTACGACAATGTCGCCTACGGCGTACGCATCCACGCGCTTGCACAGAATAGGAAAGAGACCGACGAGATCGTTCGACAAAGTCTCGCGCGCGCAGGGCTCGAACAAGAGGTCGCCAGCAGATTGAACGATTCGGCAACCGCCCTGTCGGGGGGACAGCAACAACGGCTCTGCATCGCGCGCGCTATCGCCTTGCAGCCCGACATCATCTTGATGGACGAGCCTTGCTCGTCGCTCGATCCGATCGCAACCGCGCGCATCGAAAATTTGATCGCAGAGCTTTCGCAAAACTACACCATCGTCATCGTCACACACTCCATGCAGCAAGCGGCGCGCGTCTCGCATCGCACGGTGTTTTTTCACTTGGGGCGCGTGGTAGAGTCGGGCGAAACAACCCAAATCTTCACCACTCCGCGTCGAAAGCAGACCGAACGCTACATCACCGGAAGAATCGGATAGGTGCCCATGTCAGACGATCCGCAACACATCAATCACACCTTCGACGAAGAGCTGGAAAAGCTGAACGATATGCTGTTGCGCATGGGCTCCTTAGTTGCTCAGCAGCTGGACGCCGCCACCGCAACCTTTTCGACAGAGCAAAACTCCAAGAAGGGCGGCGGCGTGCAAGGTCGCGCCAAGACCATGGACGAGATCGCTCAGCGCGAGAAAGCCTTGAACGAGTTGGAACAACGCGTACAGGAGTTTGCAATCAACCTCGCAGCTCTCCGACAGCCCATGGCGCGCGACCTTCGCACCATCATCGTCGCCATGAAGGTGAGCGACGCTTTCGAAGCGGTGGGAGACCATTGCGCAAGCATCGCCGAGAGGGGACGCTCGCTTGCCCATTCGCCCTACCGCGAGCAATTCGGCGACATCGACAAGCTACGCACGAGTGCCGCGCAAATGCTGCAAGGGGTCATCGAGTGCTGCAGGGCGTGGGATGCAACGCGTGCACTCAAGGCGTGGCAGAAGGATCGACATATCAATGCTTTGCACGATGCCTTGTTGAAAGATTTCTCTCTGTTCATGGCGAAGAAGCCCGAATCGATCGCCTCGGTCGTCGATTTCCTCTCCGCCGTCAAGTATGTCGAGCGGCTCGGCGACCGTTTGAAATCGATCGTAGAAGCCTTGCACTACGCAGCCGAGGGCGAAACCTTCGCTCCGCCGCCCTTGAAACAGGCTGCCTTGATGGCGGGTGCGCGCGCCGAAAAAGGTTACAAAAGCTCTCTGCGCAAAACAACCGCCCCTTGACGACGTTGCTCGTCTTGGGCGGAAGTGCCCTTGCGCGGCGCACGGCGGACGCGCTCAGGGGTTGTTTCGCAGAGAAGGGAATCGCCGTCAGAATCGTCTACGCGCTGGCGGGCGCGACAAGCTCGCCGCGAAGGCCGCGTGGCGAAGTGGAGGTGCTGAGCGGAGGCTTCGGCGGCGCGAAAGGATTGCAGAAGTGGCTGCACGACAACGAAGTTGCCGCCATCATCGATGCCACCCACCCTTTCGCAGAGCAGATCTCCGAGAACGCGCGGCAGGCAGCACGCGCTTTGGCGCTCCCTCTGTTTCGCTTGCGGCTGCCTGCGTTCCCCCGCCTCTATACAAAAAAACGTTTCCTCGTCTCCTCCGTCTCTTTCGCCGAGACCTTGCCTCGTCTTGTCGCCTCTCTACCTTCGTCGTACAGACGCTCCGTCCTTTGCGCCTTGGGAGCGCGGCGAATCGATTCGCTCGCCAAACGCCTGCCCGCGCGCCGATTGCTCCTGCGCTCCTTCGCCTCAGCCCAAAGGCAAGGCGAGCTTCGCCTTCGAACGCTGCGTTTGCGCCGCGCGCGCTGTTTGGACTTTTGTGCGATGGGCCCTTGCTCGGCGCAAAGCGTGCGACAGGAGATGCGCTGGATGAAACGCAGACGCGTCTCGCTGCTTCTCTGTCGCGACAGCGGTGCGCGTGAGGCTTTCGCAAAAATCGTCGCCGCGCAAAGGTTGTCGCTACCCGTCGTCGTGTTGGCTCGTCCGCCTTCTCCCTCCGTTCCGACCCTCTCTTTGCGAGACCTCTCGCCTATCCTACGCCTTGTGCAACGCCAGCTGCCAAGCCGTTCTGAAAGCCGTCCTTAGGCGGTTCTTGACGCGCGCGCAATACTTTCGTTATGGTGGTGAGGGCGTTATGGTGGCGCAGAGCATTTCGGCGAAGGGTTTGTTGGGGCAGGGAGGAAGTTTTGTGACAACGCGTTCGGAACTTGTTCGTGCCTTGCAACGGCGCCATCCGTGCGTGCCTTTGCGCGACTTGGACGAGCTTGTCTGCGTGGTGTTGGAGGCGCTGGTCGTCGCACTGGAGCGGGGTGAGCGTGTCGAGTTGCGCGGCTTCGGGGTCTTTTCGACCGCGTTGCGCGCAGAGACGCTTGCGCGCAATCCGCGCACGGGCGAGAAGGTCGCGCTTCCGCAGCGGCGCGTGTTGCGCTTTCGCTTGGGCGAGGCGTTGCACAGGCGTCTGAACGCGTCGAATGTGCGCTCGTGCGCACCTTGAAAACCGACGGAGCCTTATTCTGACGGGTATCCTTCCTGACTGAATTTCCGCAAGTCTTGTCCCATGCACCTTGTCAAACGTTTCTGTTTTGTCCTCCTCGTCGTCTGCGTCGTTTTGTTCGCGGTGCTGAATCCCCATGCGGTGCGTCTGAATCTTCTTTTTACGCCCGCAGGATTTCGTCTGCCGCTCTCGCTGTTGGTAACGGGGGTCTTTCTTGCAGGATTCTTGTTGGGCTGCGGCGTGGGTTTGTTGCGGCGTTCGGTTGCAAGCCGTCGTGCCACGGGGGAATTGTCTGAAACGAAGGAGTCCTCATGAGCTCACAAGAGGCGATCTCGCAAGGGGTGAGATCGCAAGGGGTGAGATCGCAAGGAGCAAAACAGCAAGGAGCGAGATCAAAGGAGCAGCGCGCGTTGCTCTTGTGCGGGCATGGCAGCAGGGATGCGGGCGCGGTGGAAGAGTTCGCCGTGTTGGCGGATGCGATGGAAGCACGCGCGGAGGCATCTCCGTTTTCTTACAGGGGTTTCGGCTACGGGTTTTTGGAGTTCGCTCGTCCTACTTTGGGCGAGGCTTTGGATACATTGCGACGACAGGGGGTCAGCAGAGTCGATGCCGTGCCGGGGATGTTGTTGGCGGCGGGGCATGCGAAGAACGACATTCCTGCGTTGTTGCACGCCTACGAGCGCAAACACGGAGGCATGACGATTCGTTACGGATGTCCTCTGGGTTTGGACGCGCGCATGCTCTCAGCTGCGGCGCGGCGTGTGCAGGAGGCTTTGGAGCGGGCGGGTGCGGACACTCGTGCGGCTCGGCATGGGACGCTGTTGCTTGTTGTGGGAAGGGGTTCTTCGGACCCTGATGCGAACGGCGATGTTGCAAAGTTGATGCGTGTGTTGTGGGAGTCGCTGGGGTTCGGCTGGGGGCTTGTCGCTTATTCGGGGGTGACTTTCCCTCTTGTTGCGCCCGCGTTGGAGCGCGCCGCGAAGTTGGGTTTCGGGCGGATCGTTGTTTTTCCGTATTTTTTGTTTCGAGGCGTTTTGATCGATCGCATCTATCGGGCGGCGGACGAGGCGGCGGACAAGTTTCGTGACATTTCTTTTGTGAAGGCGGGCTATTTGGATTGTCAGGAGGATGTTGTTGCGACCTTTATGGCGAGGGCGGAGGAGATCGAGACGGGAGACGGAGCGCTGACGAATTGCGGATTGTGCAAGTATCGTGAGCTTGTCGTTGGCTTTGAGGCGGAGCGCGGGGCTGCGCAGGAGAGCCATCACCATCATGCCGAAGGTATCGGCGTGGGGGAGGAGCTTGACCGTTCGTCTAGTCGCTCTCCGCATCCTCACTCGCATCCTCACTCGCATGCGCCGTATCCGCATTCGGACCATCCTTTGGGCGCGAGGACTTTGGGGGATGAAAAGTTGAGGGGCGGGTGAGATGTTTCGGATCGTTGTTGTGGTGGTGATGTTTCTTGTTGTGGGGTGCGGCGAGGAAGAGGATCGAGATCGCGTTAGGGGAAGGGGAGATGCGTTTGTTGTGGGTTTGGCGGAGGTGAAGGACGGGGATTCGTTTGTTGTTTCTGGGGAGGAGGTGAGGCTGTTGGGAATCGATGCGCCTGAGCGCGGTCAGTTTTGTGGGGAGGGGGATGGGGATGGGGATGGTGTTTGGGATTGTGGCGAGGCTGCGCGGGTGATGTTGGAGGGCATTGTTGAGGGTAAGGAGGTAAGGTGTGAGTTGTCGTTTCGGGATGTTCATGGACGCTGGCTGTCGCGTTGTTTTGTGGGGGGGGATGGGGATAGCGGGGATGATTTGGGGAAGCTGATGGTTGCGGAGGGGATGGCGGTTGCGACGGGCAAGGAGTATCGTTTGTTGATGCGGGGGGTTCAAAAGGAGCGGAGGGGAATTTGGGAGGGATGTTTGGAGAAGCCTGAGCGGTGGCGAGCGGGCAGGCGGGGGTGTTGGCATCGGTGAGGGGGATGTGTATACTGAGGGACGGAGAGAGTGGGGATGGGATTATTTTTGAGAGGAAATTGTCATGGTTGAGTTTAATCAATTCATTTTTGTCGACTGGAGCGCGAGTTCTACGCCGAA
>JABACB010000099.1 GCA_014237925.1 Alphaproteobacteria bacterium | reverse complement strand
GCAATGTGCGCCAGCAGCGACTTCACATGCAAGACACCGACGATACGATCCAAGGTCTTGTGGTAGACGGGATAGCGCGAGTGAGGCTTTTCCGCGACGAAGGGCAAGAGCTCCTCGTACGGCGTTGTCAGATCGATCGCTTGGACATCGGCGCGCGGCACCATGACATCTGCGATCGTCTTGTCGCCGACATTGAGAATGTTCGAAATCATCGTGCGCTCTTCAGGCGCAAGCTCTGCCTGCTTGTCCTCCTCGATCAGCTCTTCGATGGTTTCGCGGATTTTCGGTCCTCCGAAACGTCGTCGTAGCTTTGAGGTCTGCGTTTGCCACCACGATTCGCGGCGCGTGCTGGCGTCTGACGAAAAGTGTGTCATGGCAGCGCGGGAAGAGGAGAGGCGACAGAGTCCTTGTCAGAGATCTTGTCGACAGAGCTTAAGTCGGCAAAGCCAAGCTGTGCGAGAATCGTTTCTTCCGCCGCTTCCATCGTCGCGCGTTCCTCGTCGGTGTCGTGGATGAAGTTTTTCAAGTGCAACACGCCGTGTATCGTCATGTGAGCGCAATGGGCGAGCGCATCGAGGTGATGCTGTTCGATCGCACGCTGCAAGCCTTGATAGCCCAGCGCGATATCGCCCAAAAAGCCGCGCATGCCGTCTTTGTTTTGCTCGTCATGTTGCCAATCGTTCTTTGTGGCGGCGGGAAAAGCAAGCGAATCGCACGCCGTGTCTTTGTTGCGGAAGCGGCGGTTGAGCGCGCGCATGCGTCGCTCGTCCGTACAAAGGATCGAGACGATGAAGGGTTGTTGGGACGGTTTTTCATCTCCTTTTTCGGCGCTGTTCTCCGACAGCTTCTCGTGCCTTGCCAAGAAATTGAGCGCGGCTTCTGCTGCTCGACGCACCTGTTCCAATCTGTCCTTTTTCCACAAAAGTGACTCTGTCTGCAAACGCACGATGTGCGGCTGCGCGCGGCGGGGTGGAGGTTTGCCCGAAGCCTCCTCCTCGTGCATTTCTGCGGAGGGGTCGTGGGGTATCGGGCAGGGCGGGGCAGAGGTCATGGGTCGCGTTGTATCATGTATCATGACAACGATTTACACGCTCGTGTCGTTGTTGTTCTGCTCGTCTTGTTCTTGCTCGAAGTCGTGCTCTGATTTTTCGTAAGCCCGCAAGACCTCTGCGACGAGGGGATGGCGCACGACCTCTCGTCTTGAGAAGCGCACGAAGGGCACGATATCTTTGAGGCGGCGTTCGGCATCTTGAAGTCCGTTGCAGATTGTTGCAGGCAGATCCGCCTGGAAAGGATCGCCCGTGACGACGACGCGCGCTCCTGTTCCCAGCCTTGTGAGCACCATCTTCATCTGTTGCTTGGAGGTGTTTTGCGCCTCGTCGAGCAGCAGAAAGGCGTTCTCGACGGTGCGTCCTCGCATGAAGGAGAGGGGTGCGATCTCCAACTTTTCCTGCGCCAAGAGCCGCTCGGTCGCCGTCTTGCCGAACCATCGATGCAGCAGATCAAAGATAGGACGCAGATAGGGATCGATCTTTTCGCGCATGTCGCCAGGCAGAAAGCCGAGCCTTTCTCCCGCCTCGACGACGGGACGCGAGAGAATCACCCGCTCCACATCGCCGCGCCGCAACAGCGACAAGCCGTATCCCAGCGCGATGCAGGTCTTGCCCGTTCCCGCAGGACCCGTTGCAAAAACAAGAGGATGCTCCGAAAGCG
>JABACB010000098.1 GCA_014237925.1 Alphaproteobacteria bacterium | reverse complement strand
CACCGACAGTGGCAGTTTCAGTGTCGAGATCAATAGTGACACCTTCTTGCGACTCCGCGTAGTCCACCCAATCTGCACCTCCCGAACCCGTGAAGGTGTCGGCACCGGCACCCGCCAAATACGGGGCATCCTCGCTGCCGTCGTTACTCTCGCCCACCCTCGGCGGCACATCGATCAAGCTCGTAGGAATTTCGGTGTCGCTGCCAGAGGCATCGCGCGTGTAGAAGGTGTAGCTTGAAGGGTCGCTTGTGAATTCTATAAGATTGAGCGTGTTACCGCCACTGTCAGTCACCGTGAGCGTTACAGCCTTGCCGCGTCCTCCGTCGGCACGGACGAAAGAGTAGGTCGCGCCCGTATAATCGTTGCCTGTTCCTTGTGCAAAGGCGATGTTGCCGCCGTCGTCGGTGACGGTATCCGTACCATCGCCCGCGCCGAACGCGTAGGTGTCTGCGCCTACGCCGCCCTCAAGGACATCGTCGCCATCGCCGCCGTCAAGCGTGTCTGCGCCCACGCCTCCCTCAAGACGGTCGCTACCCGCGCCACCTTGAAGGTCGTTGTCCTTGTCGTCGCCCGTCAGCCAGTCGTTGTGAGATGAGCCCACGACATCTTCGACATCCGTTATCGTGTCGCCAACAGCTTCGTTGTTGTTGGCGGTAAAGCCGTTCGTGCCGTCAAAGTCTGCTTGCGTCCCTGTATCAGAGAGGTCAACCTTCACACCCTCGCGAGCGTCGTCATAGAGAGCTCTGTCGTCGCCCGCTCCCCCCGCAAGCGTGTCCGCACCCTCGCCGCCCTCAAGGACATCGTTACCTTCGCCGCCCGCAAGCGTATCTGTTCCCGCGCCGCCCTCAAGCGTGTCCGCCCCTCCACCTCCCTCGAGGCGGTCGTCGCCGTTTCCGCCCCAAATCTTGTTGTCGTTGCCGTCGCCCGTAAGCCAGTCGTCGTACCGCGTGCCAGAGAGTTTTTCAATATTGGTAAGAATGTCGCCTACTGCATTGTTGTTATTGGCTGTAAAGCCGTGCGTTCCGTCAAAATCCAGTTGCGCTCCTGTATTAGAAAGATCAACCCTTACACCCACGCTGGCCTGGTAATAATAGACAGCTTGGTCGCTGTCATCGCCGCCATCAAGGATGTCCGCGCCCGCACCGCCGTAGAGGTAGTCGTTACCATCGCCTCCCTCAATGCGGTCGTTGCCACCTCTTCCATAAAGTCTGTTGGCGTTGCTGTCGCCCGTCAACCAGTCGTCGTGACGCGAGCCAGAGAGGTTTTCGATGTTGGCGAGGATGTCACCTACTGCTTCGTTGTTGTTGGCGGTAAAGCCGTGCGTGCCGTCAAAATCTTGTTGTTCTCCTGTATTAGAAAGGTCAACCCTCACACCCGCACTAGCATCGCTATAAAGGGCTTTGTCTTCGCCTTCGCCGCCGTAGAGGTAGTCGCTGTCTTCTCCGCCGTAGAGGTCGTCTTTCTCATTACCGCCGTAGAGCTTGTCGTTGCCCTCGCCGCCGTAAAGCCTATCCGTGCTTCCCTTGCCACGGAGGATGTTGGCATTACTGTTGCCGGTCAAGACGTCGCTATAATTCGAGCCGATTAAATTGTTGATGCCGCTAAGCGTGTCGTCGGTAGCACCACGAGAGACAGTGGCAGGGTCGGTGCGAAGGTCGACCCTGAGCCCTGTCGTATCCGTCGATCCTGCGTAGCTGACCCAGTCTGCGCCCGCTTCGCCTGTGAAGG
>JABACB010000097.1 GCA_014237925.1 Alphaproteobacteria bacterium | reverse complement strand
GCGAAAGTACTGTGCCGCCCCAGCTCGCGCTGTGTCGTTCTGTGAGCAAGGTTGCCGCGCGTCGCTCGACCTCGGGGCTCAAGAAGGCGTGCTGTCCGACCGTGCCGGAAAAGGAGACGCTCGCAATTTCTTCACGCGCACGCTCAAGGCGCTGCTGTGCGCGCACGCCTTCGGCGTAGAAGCTCAGCAACTTGAGACCGAAGGTTGTCGGCTCAGCCGCCATGCCGTGGCTGCGTCCGAGACAAAGCGTGTGCTTGTGTTCGAGGGCTCTTTTTTGCAAAGCCTCTAGCAAAGCGGCGAGGTCTTGCTGAAGAAGATGCGTTGCTTGCAACAGCTGCATCGCCAATGCAGAGTCAAGAATGTCGGACGAGGTTGCGCCGAAGTGGAGGAAACGCGCAGCATCTTTGTCCTCCCGTTCGATTCTCTCTTCGAGTGCCCGCAGGAAGGCGACCATATCGTGTCGTGTCTCTTTTTCCAGCTCTGCGCTGCGCCGCACGAGAGCTTCGTCCGCGTGCGCGTGCTTCGCAATCATCGCCGCCGCGCTTTGCGGAATGATGCCCTGCTCGCCTTGTGCCTCGGCGAGTGCGGACTCCGCACGACACCAGAGGTCCTGTCGCCGTTGTTCCGACCAAAGGGAGACCATCTCAGGCAAGGCGTATCGTGCCAGCATTAGATTAGTCCTCCGTTGTTTTTGCGGCTTTGCGCAGGGCTTGCAGCGCGTCCAAGGGCTCGCCGCCGTCGAACAGGCTGCTGCCTGCGACCAGCATGGAGGCTCCTGCGCGTACGAGTTCTGCCGCGTTGTTCGTAGCGACTCCGCCGTCGACACCGATGGCGCAAGTTTGTGGCAGCAACTCTCGTGCTGCCGCAACCTTTTCGAGCGTTCGAGGAAGGAAGGCTTGTCCGCTGAAGCCCGGGTTGACCCCCATGACGAGAAGAAATTGCAAGTCCTGCTTGACCCATTGCAGGGTTTCCAACGGCGTCGCGGGGTTGAGGGCTACTCCTGCGACCATGCCTTGCTCTCGAATCTGCGCGAGCAGGCGCGGCAGGTGTGTCGTCGCCTCGGCGTGGATGGTGACGCGTTCGACTTGGGCTTTCGCGCAAGCATCGAAGTAGCGTTCGGGGTTCTCGACCATAAGGTGCGCGTCGAAGGGAATGGTCGTACAAGCGCGCAAGTCCTTCATGATTTGCGTGCCGAAGGTGAGGTTGGGGACGAAGTGTCCGTCCATAAGGTCGAAGTGCAGCAGGTCGGGGCGCGAGGCGGCATCGGCACCCTCGAAGGAGGCGACCGTCTCGCCGAGCGTCGCAAAAGAAGCCGACAACAGCGAAGGAGCAAGTGCGACCATTCCTCCACTATGGCGCAAGGGGCGCTTTGAGGCAAGACGCACAAAAGCCGTATAGCTGAGATGGGCTTGTCGACGATCGCGCGTGCGCAGATTTTTTTTCTAGGAAGCGTTTTTTTTCTTGCTCTCTCTCTTTCTCTCGCCTAGAATGGCTTTCGCGCTTCCCGTGTTGCTTGCAACACGAGCGGCGTTCGGGGGACGGGGGGAATGTGTTGGACAAGTTTATCGTTTGAGAATCCGATTTTCTCGCTCTGTCGGCGCGTGTGCGCATGGAGTTCGAGCAAGTCGGACAGAACGCACAATTTCTGTCAACAAAACAGCGCACCTCATTTGTTCACTCTGTGAATTGAGGTGCTGCTTGCGAATTGTCAGCAAAGAGCGAAAGGTAGCAAAGGGCGCTTGGCGAAT
>JABACB010000096.1 GCA_014237925.1 Alphaproteobacteria bacterium | reverse complement strand
CTTGCAGTAAAAATATCCTCTGTTACAAACAAGCCTACACCCTGATTGTCTGTAACAGTTATTGTAAATTTGGCATAATCTTCTACTGGGTCAGAAGGGATAGTCAAGATAGCATCATATGATGCACCATCTATGGTTACAGATGGAGCCTTTGGAGGAACTAAGAACTGGGCCGTATCAGATGCTATTGCATTGTTTGTTGTAAATTGAAATGTCAATGTATCGCCAGCTTTAGCGTATTCAGAATTTGGATTGGTGTTATCAAATGACATTGATGGATTTAGACTCATAATTTGAACGCCGTTATCCTTCGGAGATGTCACCAAAGCATACGTTGATGAGTCAATAATGACAGTAGTGATATAGTTTGGATCTAGTAGTGTCGTATAGCCACCTGCATCATCGAGAATATTTGATACTCGAGTTGGGGAAGATATGTCTGTAATGTCTACGATTTGAACACCATTCTTTTGGCTACCCGCAGAATACGGGGATGCTACAAGGGCATACGTTGATGAGCCGAGGGTGGTGGTGGTGATAGAGGCTGCATCTATTAGTGAAGAATAGCTAAAAGATGATGTAGCAGATATTGCATCAGGTTTTGTAATGTTTATGATTTGAACGCCTTGATCAGGACCAGATGCTACTAGAGCGTAATGTGATGAGTCGATGATGGTGGTGGTGATAGAACGTGCGCCACTTAGTTCAGTAAAGGTTGAACCTTTGCCATCTAATGAATTATCGCTAGCTGCTGATACTGCAACGGGGTCAGATGGTTCTGTAATGTCTATGATTTGAACGCCGCTATCCGCATCAGATGCCACCAATGCATACGTTGATGAGCCGATTGTAGTAGTGATGATAGAGGCTGCACCTCTTAGCTCCGTATAACCATCTGCTTCATCGGTAATAGTCAATACTGGAGTTGGGTTACGTGGGTTTGTAATGTCTATAATTTGAACGCTGTCATCACGGGTCTTAGTAACAGATTCTGGTACTGGTAGGAATGCTATTTTATCTGAGCTGTCTGATGATCCAGATGTTACCAAGGCATACGTTGATGAATCAACGGTAACGGTGGCAATAGAGGTTGGGTGGCGCATTTTTGGATAGTTTGTACCGTTGCTAAGAGTTTTCAGCATTACAGGAGATTCAGGGATGCTAACGTCTGTAATCATCACCCTACCATGATAATCGATTTCACCATTACTTGAAACAAAATCAGAAACTACAGATAAAGCATATGTGGAATCACCTATTTCAACAAAAGTGGTAAAAGGTACACTATTCAAATTGCCCCCACTACCATTAATCCTTGATACAAATTCGGGGGATTTAATGTCTGTAATATCTACAATGAAAAGACCTTGCGTGCCGCCGACTCCAGCATATGTTGATGTACCTATTTTGAATGTGTCAACATGACGGGGGTTTTTAGGAGTAATTGCAGCGCCCAAAGTTCCAGCAGGTGAGGTAACAAGACCGCTCAATAATGAAAACGCTGATGAAACTGTAAAGGGAACATTACGGATTATAGTTGGACCTGTATTGCCTGCAGGATCAGATGATGCAGTATAAGTGATGGTATCTGATGTTTTAGATGTATCTATAGTGTCATTTGAATATATGGTTTGAAAACCATATGAGAGATCATATGCTGTTGCACCTGTATCCACATATGGTTGATTTCTCGCAAATGCAGTATTATTTACACCGTTTAGTACTAGAGTTGGAGGTATTGTATCTATTA
>JABACB010000095.1 GCA_014237925.1 Alphaproteobacteria bacterium | reverse complement strand
AATGATTTCGTTTGGGGTGCAAGTGATACACTTACAGTTTCAGGCAGTGCTAGTATTGTTGCAGCTGATTTTGCTAATAATGGGACGGTTAGTGCAGCTACCATAACAATTGAAGTGCCAAACTTTGCTGATATTTACAATGCTGGAACTATTTCATCAGCTAGTTTAAACTTTATCCTCACCGATGATTTCACCCATGAAAGCGATTCTTTTACTAATTTTAATAACTTTAGTAATCTGACTGTTTCCACAGACGGTGCATTTACTAATGCTAATACTATAGACCTAGCTGGTGTCAATCTTACAATCACCGCAAATAGCTTTAATAATACTGGAGGGGTAATAATTTCAGATGCATTCGCTCTTTCTGTAGCTGGTGATTTTGATTATGATGAGGGAACTATCACTGCTAATGCTTTCAATTTCAATGTAGGCGGTGACTTTAGCTATGACGACGCAAACAATGATTTCACTTGGGGCGACAATGATATTCTTACAGTTTCAGGAAATGCTTCTATTGATGCAGCTGATTTTACTAATAGCGGAACTATCAATGTTACTAATAGTTTTGATATTATAGCAGCAGCTGATTTTAATAATAGCGGAACTATCACTGTTGAAAATAGCTTTGATATTATAGCAGCAGCTAGTTTTAATAATAGCGGAACTATCACTGTTGAAAATAGCTTTGATATTATAGCAACAGCAGCTGATTTTGATAATAGCGGAACTATCACTGTTGAAAATATTTTTGATATTACAGCAGCAGCTGATTTTGATAATAGCGGAGCTATCGCTGTTACTAATATCTTTGATATTACAGCAGCAGCTGATTTTGATAATAGCGGAACTATTAGTGCTGGTAGCTTTAATGTTACAGCAGGAGATGACTTTATCAATGAATCTAGTGCAACAATTACTGCTGGTAAATGCAATCTTGTTCATACTACTTCTTATACTGATAATGGCACTATTAGGTGTCTAGACTCTGAAGGCGAGACAGAGATTATTAACATAGCACGCCCAGACAATGGACTTTCTAACAATAGCTATGAAACTTTTCACATCTCTATCAATGGAGTTGTCCTTAACAATAGCGATTCTGCTGCAACATCTCAATTAGTAGGTGATATTTCAAAAAACCCAAATTATCTCAGCGGAGACGCCGCAAGTATTATTTTAAACCAAGTTACAGGGACTAATCCAGAAACTGATATTAGTTTATTGTTTGGGACTTTAGAAGTGGTTGGGGCTGAGGCTGTAGTGATTATAGCAAATCCTAATGGGATTACCTGTAATGGTTGCTCTTTTCTCAATGCTAGTAGGGTAGATTTAGTTACTGGCAGTGACTACAACAGTACTAACGATAGCTTTGACATTATTGCAAATACTAATATTGCTATAATTGATAATGGTTTGGACGCTTCTTCTTCGGGTATTTTAAACATACACGCAGGTGGCTTTACTAATACTGGTGGGCTGAAAGCGAATAGTTTCAATCTTTCTTTAGCTGGTGATTTTGATTATGCTAATATAGGAACTATTAATGCTACTAGCTTCAACCTCAATGTAGGTGGTGACTTTAGCAATAACGACGCAAGCAGTGATTTTATTTGGGAAGAAAATGATACACTTACAGTTTTAGGCAGTGCTGATATTGTTGCAGCTGATTTTGCTAATAGCGGAACTATCACTGTTACTAATAGTAGCTTTGATATTACAGCAACAAATTTTACTAACACTGGGACGATTAGTGCTAATACTACTTTGAATAC
>JABACB010000094.1 GCA_014237925.1 Alphaproteobacteria bacterium | reverse complement strand
CATTATCCTTAGCTGCCACCAAGGCATACGTTGATGAGTCGATGGTGGTAGTGGTGATAGATCTTGCACCAGCTAGTGTCGTATAGCCACCTTTATCATCGATAATAGGTGATACTGGAGTTGGAGAGTATGGGGTTGTAATGTCTATGATTTGAATACCACTCTTTGTAGGATCAATACCTTGAACCTCAATGCTATACGGGGATGTTACCAAGGCGTACGTTAGCTGACCAGTAACGACAGCGATAGAGCTTGCATCTGTTAGTTTACTATATGTGCTACCATTAGTAGGAGCTGATGCACTAACTGGATTGGATGGGTTTGTAATGTCTATGATTTGAATGGCATTATTAGTCCGAGCTGTCACCAAGGCATACGTTGATGAGCCGATGGTGGTGGTGGTGATATAGGACGCAGAACCTAGTGCATAGCCTGAACCACCGGCAACTGCAGATACTGCAGTGGGGTCAGTTGGATCTGTAATGTCTATGATTTGAACGCCAGAATCATCCCGAGCTGCCACCAAGGCATACGTTGATGAGTCGATTGTAGTAGTGGTGATAGAGGCTGCACCTCTTAGATCCGCATAGCCATCTGCACCATCAGTAATAGCTAATACTGGAGTTGGGCTACTTGGGTTTGTAATGTCTATAATTTGAATACCATCATCGTAGGTCAAAACCTTGGATTTTCCTGATTGTCCTGCTAATGTTGCCGATGATGCTGATGATCCTGATGTTATCAAGGCGTACGTTGATGAACCAACGGTGGTGGTGGCAATAGAGGTTGGGTGGCGCATTTTTGTATAGCCGCCTGTACCGTTGCTAAGAGTTATTATCTCTACAGGAGAATCAGGGATGCTAACGTCTGTGATCATTACATGACTATAATATTCAAGGCCACCAGTATGTATATGAAAATCAGAAGCTACAGATAAAGCATATGTGTAGCCATCTATTTCAACAAAAGTGGTAAAAGGTACATCATTATCATTGACCCCACTACTGTTAGTTCTAGATAGAAATTGAGGGGATTCAATATCTGTAATGTCTACAATGAAAAGACCTTGCGTGCCGCCGACTCCAGCATATGTTGATGTACCTATTTTGAATGTGCTTACATGAATGGGCTTTTCAGGAGTAGTGGCAACACCCAAAGTTCCAGCAGGTGAGGTAGCAAGACCGTCCAATAATGAAAACGCTGGTGAATTTACAATGTAGACAATACGGGTTATAGTTGGACCTTGATTGCCTGCAGGATCATTTGGTGCAGTATACCGGAGGAAAAAATTCCCTGCAGTAGTGGTATGTATAGATCCAGCACTAAAAGATATGGTTTGAAAACCATATGAGAGATCATATGCTGTTGCATGTGTATCCACATATGGGGTACCACTTGGAAATGAAGTATTATTTTCACCATTTAGCACCAGAGTTGGAGGTATTGTATCTATTATGATAGGTGTACCTGTTAGATGCTCATTTGTAATTATAGCAGTGTATCCACTAGAGTTTCTTGCTTGAAGTTCAAATTCAAGCTCACCGTTTTCATCACTTTGTTTAAGAATTTTTGTCAAGGTGGCATCATTGCCATTTATAGATGTGTTAAATTCCTCACTTCCAGCTATGATGCCAAATATGCTTGTGATATCTATACTATTAATTTCAAGTGTGATTGTTATCGTATCGCCTGCCCTTGCATAATTGTTATTTATGGTATTATCGCTACTCACCGCTAGACTTGTAAGAGGAATTGGATTATAGGTTATCACCTCTACAGTACGGTTTATGCTATCACC
>JABACB010000093.1 GCA_014237925.1 Alphaproteobacteria bacterium | reverse complement strand
AAGACCTGATGATAGGTTTGGCAGGCATCGATACACTCCGCGGCGGCAACGAAGGAGACGACATTCATGGGGGCAGAGGCAACGACAAACTCTACGGCGATGCAGGAACAGATACCCTCCGAGGCGGCGACAACAACGACGAACTCTACGGCGGCGCTGGCGACGACGCACTAGAAGGCGGCGCAGGCGACGACACCTACATCTTCGAAAGTGGAGACGGCAACGACATCATAACAGACGACGGCGGCAAACTCTACTTCAAAGCCGCTGCAGGAATAGAAAGCTTCGCCTTCTCGCGTGAAGGCGACAACCTGAAAATCACGGTCGGTAGCGACTCCGTGACAATCGAAGATTTCGCCAATGGTAAATACATCCTGCACTACGGAACAGACGACACGCCGCTGGGAAGGCTTTCGCTGGCGACGAGCGAAGGCGGGACTCTCTCGGCAAGAAGCGGCAATCAGCCAGATGTTATCGTCGGCTCGGCGGTTGTCGATACCCTCGACGGCGGTGCGGGCGACGACATCCTCCAAGGCGGTGCGGACGACGACACGCTCTACGGCGGCGCAGGCGACGACATCCTCCAAGGCGGCGCAGACGACGACACCCTGGACGGCGGCGCAGGCAACGACACACTAGAAGGCGGTGCGGGTACCGACGACATCTATATCTTCGAAAGTGGAGACGGCGCGGACACCATCCAAGGCGATACCGACGGCGGCAAACTCTACTTCAAAGCCGCTACAGGAATCGACAGTTTCAGCATCGCGCGCAATGCACAAGGCGATGCGCGCATCGAGGTCGGTAGCGACAGCGTGACAATCAAAGATTTCGCCAATGGTAAATACACCCTGCACCACGGAACAGGCGACACGCCGCTGGGAAGGATTTCGCTGGCGACGACGGCAGGCGGAAGGATCAATGCAGGCAGCGATGATAAGGCAGACTTGATGATAGGCTCGGGGGTTGGAGATACCTTCGCAGGCTTGGCGGGCAACGACTTCCTCTACGGCGGCGAGGGCAGCGACACCCTCTACGGCGGCATCGGCAACGATTTCCTCTATGGCGGCGCGGGCATCGACAATCTCCACGGCAACGACGGCAACGACTTCCTCTACGGCGGCGGTGGCGTAGACACGCTCACGGGCGGTGCGGGCAACGACGAACTCTACGGCGGCGTAGGCGTAGACAGCTATATCTTTGGGGGCGTGCATGGCGCAGACACCATCAAAGACGATACCGACGGAGGAAAAATTTACTTTAAAAATGCGGGCAGTATCGATGAGTTCGACATCGCGCGCGATGCGAACGGCAATGCGGTCTTCACGCTCACCAGCAACTCCGTCACGAACTCCGTCACGATCGAGGGCTATGAGGAAAACCTATTTCAGCTGTACGGCACAGTCTCGGGTGTCGACACGCTGTTGGAGAAAAAAGTATTTCTCGGTACCGATAGGGGCGATTCAGCGCTTACAGGCTCCGACGGGAACGACCTGCTGCTCGGCTTGGCAGGCGTAGACACGCTGCAAGGCTTGGCGGGCGACGACACGCTCAAAGGCGGTGAGGGCAACGACAATCTCTACGGCGGCGAGGGCAACGACATCCTTGAAGGCGGCGAGGGCAACGACATCCTAGAAGGCGGCGCAGGTGTCGATGACCAGTATATCTTTGAGGGCGAGCATGGCGATGACATCATCCAAAACGACGACGATGGCGGCAAACTCTACTTCAGAAATACAGAAAGTGTCAGCGGTATCGACTTCTCTCTTGCTGGCGGCGACTTGACAATCACAGTCGGAACAAACTCC
>JABACB010000092.1 GCA_014237925.1 Alphaproteobacteria bacterium | reverse complement strand
ACTATGTTTCATTTCAAAAACCTCATAGTAGTATTATCAAATTTGATATACTGTGTTTCAGCAGCTTGTTTTTGTATTTCATATTTAATTGAACGTATTATTGCACATATATGCTCATTTTCTTTATTACAAAATAACCTATCTTTTTCAGTTAATTGTTCTATTGTTAAATCTAAATTATACAAAAGGTCTACAAAGTTTTTACTTATACCATGTTGATCGTATAATCTGTTCATGGTTGTGGCTCACCTGTTACTTGCTCTATAAATTCATCTATTTGAGCTGATATATTTTCATCATCACTTGCTGAATAACCTGATATATTTAAGAAATTTCTATTTTCAGGTATTTTTAATATTTCTGCAATTCCTTTACAAACATTATTAAAATCGTGTTTAGAAAGTATTTCATCAAAATCAGGGTTTTTATGAATAGTTTCAATTTTTTCTTTACGTCTTGGTTTGCGGGAAATTATTAAATTTACTTGATATATATCACGTCTTGGTTTATCAATAAATTTTTCTATATATTCACCAATATATTCACGTAATTTTACAAGTTCGTACTCTCCTTTATACAAAGTATCATAACTGACTTTTAGATTTACTAGTTGTTTCATATTATTACTATGTGAGCTCGTCATATAAATCTTCTCACAACTGTTTATCCCATAGTGCTTCAATTTTAGTTTTCAACTGTGAACCTGTTAGACCTAAATGCTGATAACCCATTTGCTCATAAGTAACAACAGTATGATATAGTAAACGTATTGCATCATTGTCTTCCATAAAATTTAATTTTTCCCAACCAACTGCATCTACATAAGCCATCAATTCAACTGTAAATCTACCACGATCATCACCTCTCGCGGGGGAAAATGTATTTATACTTATTCTAAATGGGTGTGCTTGGCTATGTATGTGATTTCTATTGTCTTCCATGAAAATCTTCCCCCGAATAATAGTATACTGTACAAGCAAGAGTATATGGATATTTATTATTCAAATCCTCACAAGTTAATACATAACCATATATAACTGCTGATGGTATAGTAATAGTATTAAAACATTCAATCCAACTATTTCCGTAATTATATGAACCTCTACTAACACTTGAAATACATACAGATACCGAACTATGTATTTTTTCACGTATAGTTGGTTCAGGTATTAGTTCAGGTTCTTTAAATATAATTGGTTCATTATTTCTAAAACTATCAACATTTACAGGTATTAACATCAATAAGAAAATCGCGGGAATTAATAGTTTAATCAATTTCAATCAACCCTGTACCATTACAATAAGAACAATCAACATATTCACCTATGGCAAAACTAAATTTATTATATTCTTCAGGTTCATAAACGTATTCAACTTGCCCAAAATTACAATCAGGACATGCTACTTTTTCCATACATTGTATACGTTAATTCTATATATAAATCTTACTCTAATCTAATACCATTAGGTATTATTCGTCTTATATCATAGCGTTCTAGTATATTTTTTGCTAATTCTAATGATTCTTCTTTATTTAGTGTAACCTTGTGTACAAATTCAACACCCGCATGACCATCATTATTAAATGATAGTGCAATACAACCTGTATCAGAATATCCAATAGTTTGTATTCTATTTGTTTTATTTATCCAAATTTCACTCATACTATATATTAGTCACACTATAATATAAATGTTACTATTGAAAAAAAGGTAAAAAAATATATACTATCGGTTACGTACTAGTAGATACAAAACTGCGGATAAAGCTATTGAAATAGCTGAAAGTACAATAGTTGCTATTATCATTAATATCAACTGTACTATTTCAAAACCTGAATCCAATCCTGTATA
>JABACB010000091.1 GCA_014237925.1 Alphaproteobacteria bacterium | reverse complement strand
GAACTCTAATATCTATATTGATACAGAAAAACCACAATTAACTCTCGTAGGTCATTTCAACATCACAATACCAATAGATCAAAGTTATACTGACACTATAGCAAACGTTACAGACAATGATCCCTCATACAATGGAATCATATCATCAAATGTCTCTGCGGTGAATACTACCAAAGCTGGCACATATACTGTTGTGTATAGTGCTAATGCTGACACTGCAGGAAACATACCTGATAATAAAACACGCACCATAACAGTATCTGGTCTTGTCTTGGATATATTTAGCAACAATGCCAACAGCAATAATCGGGCAAAAACTGGCGATCAGATAACCATCCAACTAGTCTCAGACCAATACATAGGCGCTACAATCACAAGTGCTACAATACTTGGCAGAAACGCAGATGCTAGTGGCATAACTGGTAATACAGTTTATGTAAACACGACTGTACTAGATTCGGATTCAGAAGGCAACGTCGAATTTTCAATCGTGTTAACTCCAACATCGGGCATACCTGCAACCCTCACTCATAATGATCTCAACTCTACAAATGTTATCGTAGATATGACCGCACCTTTAATACTAAACGCTACAACTATTACGCCATATCTAATCTCAATTGCATTTAACGAACCCATCGAAACTACTTCATATGCAGCTGTGGTGATGACAATTGACGTTGCAGTGATAGAATCATTAAGCATAAAAAATGGATCATCAATACCATCTAGCGTGCTAGATATTACACTATCTCAGGCAACCTCGCTCTCATCTGATGCCGTACCTAAAATCACGATTGGCTATGTTGGAGCATCAGCTCTTACAGACATTGCAGGTAATGAATTTCCCTCTATTACTATCCAAGCAAGTGATGGAATATCTCCATCGTTGCAAAGTGCCGCAGTCGTATCCCCTGATCTTATAGAGGTACTCTTTGATGAGCAGATCCAACTTGCACCAGGCATTCCCAGAATTATCCCACCTCCTAGTGTAGATGGAAGATTTGCATCTAGTAACGCTATATCTGGAAACATTCTGAGCATATCTTCACCTGATAGTTCATTCTACATTGGTGCAATACTGAACATTAGTGTTGATACCTCGTCCATTATTGATCTTGTAGGAAATTCATTCACACCAGGCCATATTTTAACAAGTGGTACAGGCAATACCCTGCCATATACTATAAACAGTACAACGATACTCATACCATATACTACGATATTGGATTCAAATTCACTTAGCACTAGTGATTACAACGTATCCTTTGGATCAAACCCACCTAGTGATATACGCTCAGCAGAGATCTTAAATAATACACTTGTCATGCTCACAATGCAGGTTCCATTTGGAACAGGCGATACTCCATTTGTAGAACAACTTGGCTCGATTACAGACCTTCTTGGTAATACTGTTACAATGCAAAGTGCCGTGGCACTGGATAGGGCACCTCCACTAATCATATTACCTATTTTATCAACTAGTACAACTAGCATAACTGTAGTGTTTAGTGAGGCAATAACGTCCTCCTCTAACAGCATTGGCAACTATATTCTAACAGGTACTGATGGCAGAAGTGCCATTTTTGGACCAACTGGGGCGATAATAACTACAAGTCCGTTCATTGGTGCTACATTTAAACTCGCAAGTCCAATAAACATACAAGATCTTTCTGGCAACATTGCACAACAAACAAATCAGCGTGTAGTGGATAACCGCTAGTAAAAATTCATACAGTGTAGATGAGATTTTATTTGTTTATAATATAAACTTGGAAATTGATTTTTTCACGGGTTTACGTATTTTGCATTTTGATTATATCTTGATGTTGTGAAGAATACGATCTGTTCTTTTTGTTTTTCAATAGACAGGGTATGGAAGAGCTTTAC
>JABACB010000090.1 GCA_014237925.1 Alphaproteobacteria bacterium | reverse complement strand
GGCTTCCTCGAAAGAGCTTTTCATGTTCTCCGTATCTTCCATCTCACCCTCCTGACACCTTTCCGTGTCCGTTCGATTGCTACCACGCCAATGATCCGCGTCGCCAACAACGACCACCTCACAACAAGCCCTTCTCCAAGATTGTCTCCAAAATTGTCTCCAAGATTTTCTATAAGTCCTTGTCGAGCGATGCAAATCGCCTCCGTAGAAGTGTTGCAAAAATCAATCTATCTGTCAATTTTTTTCTGAAATCCTCTCCCTCTCTCCCCCCGAACGCCACGAGAAACAGCAACCTGCGAAACGCATCCTCGCAACCCATTTCCCGCTCAAAGGAAACCATCCGCTCCAACGCACTGAGAACCCTCTCCGAAAAGTGCCATCCCTCAACCGCGCAAATCCCCCACCTCCCCATCAAACGCAACGCTCCACAAGGGTCCTCGCCACCCAACAACAACAACAACTCGCTCGAAATACGCTCGCCAGACAACCCCTCCAATCCACCCTGACGCTCACAACAAGCCCGCAAACCCTCCGCATCCGCAACAAAGCGAGGATACTGCGAAACAAAACGAAACAAACGCAAAATACGCAAATAGTCCTCGACAATGCGCGCCGAAGCAACGCCGATGAAACGCAACCGAAAGCCTCGCAGATCGACAAGCCCCCCCACATAATCCCACCCCTCCCCAGAAACAGGATCGAACGACAAAGCATTCACCGTGAAATCTCGACGAAAAGCATCCTCCGCCCAGTCGTCCGTGAAAACTACGCGAGCATGACGCCCGTCCGTCTCAGCATCACGCCGTAAAGTTGTGATCTCGCAACTCTCCCTGTCTCCTCCCCCGCCCGCCTCGTCGCCGTCCGAACGACCCACAACCCGAACCGTCCCGTGCGCCAAGCCCGTCGGAACAACACGCAAACCCCGCGCCTGAAGTCGCAAGGCAACCTCAAGCGGAGTCCACGAGGTCGCCAAATCCACATCCTTGCACGGCAACCCCAACAGAGCGTTCCGTACCGCTCCGCCGACAAAACGAACGGGGCTTTTTTCTTTTCCTTTGCTCTCGCCTTGCAAAGCTGCGACAACCTCTCGGAAGAAAGGCGAACGCAGAAAATCTGCGTTGCTCAGCGAAAACTTTTCGGGGCTGTCGGCGGAGATGGCAGCCCGCCTCCTACGACAAGCCTGGACGAGGTTCAGCCAGCGCGAAGCGAGCCTCACCGCTACGGATGAAGAAAAGGTTTTCGTGCGCGTCGTATTCTGCCATCTCTGCAAGTTCGTAGAAGACGGAGCGCGCCACCAGAGCATCGAGCCTGCGCTGCGGGTCGAGGCGAAAGTAGGGTAGCGTTTCTTGTTGAGGAGGTCTGCGTTCTGCGGGGACTTTCGGGAGTGCGTCGTGTGGCGATTGTGGCGTTCGTTGTTCCATAAAGACGGGATGGTCGTTGTCGACGGGTTTCCATTCGTCGAGCGTTGTTTTGAGTTGTAAGGCTCCGTCTTGGTATCGGCACTGCGCGACGAGGAAGGGAGCGAGTTCGACGGTGATTCTACCTCGTTCTGCGGGTGTGACGAGCCAGTGTTGTCCGTCTGCGTCTTTGTGGAGGACGGAAGCGAAGAGGCGGCAGAGGGCTTGTCTTCGTATCGGAGAGTTGTGATAGCACCATGTTCCGTCTCGGCGGATGTGGATGGCGAAGTCGCCGCAGTAGGGGGGCGTGGAAAAGGGGAGGGAGAACCCGCGCATAGGAGGGACGACAGGGGAGGAGGCAGCGCCCTTTTGCGACGCGGGCTTGACATAGGAGGCGAGCGAGGGAGAGGGCATCGTGTTCATTAATTAGAGGTGAGAAAATTTAGTTAAGAAATTTTGTCAAATAAATTTTTTGGCGATGGGGTCGATTTGTT
>JABACB010000008.1 GCA_014237925.1 Alphaproteobacteria bacterium | reverse complement strand
TTCTGCAAGATGCCGTCCGCCGCCTCCGCCAAGTTGCTCCCCGGCGTGTATAACGCAAAAACGCCGCACGCCTTTAATTCCTCGTGATCCCCCTCAGGAATCACCCCCCCGCAAACAACCAAAATATCTCCCGCTCCCTCATCTCCAAGACACCGCATCAACTTTGGCACAAGAGCCTCGTGAGCTCCCGCCTGCGTCGATATTCCTACAACATGCACATCGTTGTCGATCGCCTGTCGCGCAACCTCCTGAGGTGTCTGAAACAAAGGCGCAATGTCGACATCGAAGCCGAAATCAGCGAACGCCGCCGCCACCGTCCGCGCACCCCTGTCGTGCCCGTCCTGCCCAAGCTTCGCAACCAGAATGCGCGGACGACGACCCTGCCGCTTGAGAAAATCGCGCGTCTTTTGCTGCAAATCCGCAAGCCTCTCTTTGTCCGCGAAAGCCGCCGCATAAACACCACTGGGAGCATGCAAGCTTTGGCTGTAACGACCGCCCAAACCCTCGGCAAGAACCTCCGAAATCTCGCCGATCGTCGCACGCGCACGCGCAGCCTCGATGGCATGCTCCAGCAAGCCCTCCTTGTCGCTTTCACAAGCCCTCCTCAATCCCTCGAGCGCCTGTTCGTGTTGTCGCTTGTCGCGCATGGCTTTTACCTCCTGAAGCGATCGTTGCTGTCGCGCGATCACCTCCTTCAAGTTGACAGAAAGCGTTTCCACCGCAGGCGGCGCGCTACCCTCGGTGAAGGCATTGACGCCGACAAGAATATCCCGCTTGCTGTCGAGCCGTGCCTGTCGCGCCGCCGCCTCGGCGGCGATCCAACGGCTCGCCGTTCCCGCCGCCAAGGCTGCAACCATCCCCCCCTGCTCCTCGATGGTGGCAACGATCTTCTCCGCCCCCTCGATCATCGCATGCGTCATCGACTCCACATAGTAGCTGCCGCAAAGAGGATCGATCGCCTCCGTCAAGCCCGCCTCGTGCTGCAACACAAGCTGCGTGTTCAGAGCAAGATGCGCCGAAAAATCGCTGGGCAACGCTAAGGCCTCGTCGAAGGCGTTCGTATGCAAAGACTGCGTCCCCCCCAAGATCGCCGCCAGAGCCTCCAAAGTCGTGCGCACGATGTTGTTGTACGGGTCTTGCGCCGTCAAGGAAACGCCCGAAGTTTGGCAATGCGTCCGCAAGCGCAACGCACGAGGGTCTTCGACTGCGAAATGTCGCTCCATGAGTTTTGCCCACAAGAAGCGCGCGGCGCGCAGCTTGACGGCTTCCTGAAAGAACTGCATGCCGATGGCAAAGAAGAAGGAGAGCCTGGGAGCAAACTCTTCCACCTTCAAGCCGCAGTGTTGTGCTGCGCGCACATACTCCAACCCGTCGGCGAGCGTGAGCCCGAGCTCCAAGACAGGGGATGCGCCTGCTTCCTGAAAATGGTAGCCCGAAATCGAGACAGGGTTGAACTTCGGCATGCACGCAGTTGCAAAACGAATGACATCCGTCGTCAAGCGCATCGAAGGCTTGGGCGCGTAGATGTAGGTGTTGCGCACCAAAAATTCTTTCAGAACGTCGTTCTGTATCGTGCCGTTCAGCTGATGGCGTTTTACGCCCTGCTCTTCGGCGGCGACGACGAAGAAGGCCATGACGGGCAGCACGGCGCCGCTCATGGTCATGGAGACGCTCACCTTGTCGAGCGGGATGCCTTCGAACAGGCGTTTCATGTCCTCGACCGAATCGACGGCGACCCCCGCCTTGCCTACATCGCCCTCGACGCGCGGATGGTCAGAATCGTAGCCGCGGTGCGTCGGCAGGTCGAAGGCGACCGAAAGCCCGTGTTGTCCTCGCGCCAGCGCTTGGCGGTAGAAGGCGTTCGATTCCTCGGCGGTAGAAAAGCCAGCGTACTGCCGCGTCGTCCAAGGACGCTGCGTATACATCGTCTCGTAAGGACCACGCAGGAAGCCCGGCTGACCGGGGCTACACCCGTCAAGATGCGCACAACAGCGCAGATCTTCCGCCCGACACAGAGGCTTTGTTGCCACAGACCAAGCCATCCTCGTATTCTAGCACTGAGGGTTATCGTTGTCGAGGGCGTGGAAGATGAAGCTGCAACAGGACGGGAGCTTGGAAACGCCGTTGCAAAACTCTTTGCGAATGCTCGCGCACAATTTGCAAAAGGCGTGCGTCGTGCACAAGAAGGATTTGCCGCTGGCTCTCGCGTCTCATAAGGATCGTCAGCGCGATGTGCCACGCGCCTTCGCGTTGCTCGCACAGCTCGCTCTCGACAATGGCATCGTACGGCAGCTCGTCGTGCAGACGCTCGTAGAGCGCGGCGCGCGCAGTCTCGCAGGCAACGAGGGCGGGTGTGCGCGTGTCGCCCTCGCGCTCGTAGAGAAAGGGCGCCTCAGGCAGAGCGAGCAGCAGCGTCTTGCGCGCCCTGTCGATGCCATCGCCGCTTTTGGCAGAAAGCATGAACACATCGCGGAACAAGCCGCTCGCTCCCAGCTTGTGCGCTAAGGGCAGCAGCAGACGCTTGTCCTTGACGAGATCCACCTTGTTGAGCGCGACAAAACGACACGAGGCATCTAAACCTTCATGCGAACCTTGTTGCGAATCTTGCTGCGAACCTTGTTGTGAGCCTTGTTGTGAATCTTGTTGTGAATTTTGCCGCGAACCTTGTTGTGAGCCTTGTTGCGTTGCTTTTTGCACGCGCGCGAGCAGTGCCTCGATGGCTTTCGTGCCGCGCGCTGCGTCGACGATCCAAAGGGCGAGGGCGGCATGGCGAGCGGCGGCGAGCGATTGCTCGGCTCGCCTTGAGCCGATTTCGTCGCGTGCCTCGGCGTTGAGTCCTGCCGTGTCTTCCAACACGAGCTGGCGTGCGCCTGTCGTGACGACCGCACGCATGACCTCGCGCGTCAAGTTGCGTTTGTGATGCACCTCCGCAAGGGCTGCTTGCGCAAAGGCGTTCAGCAACGAAGACTTGCCGGCGTTGCTTTCGCCGACCAAGGTTGTGATGCCGCAGTGTTGTTTCACGGCTCCTTGTTTTGAATGCGCGCAAACAACCTTGCTGCCGCTTGTTGCATGGCGAGCTTTTTGCTGGAGGCGACAGCCTCGGCAGTGTAGATGTCATTCGACAGGGCTGTCACCGACACGGTGGCGCAGAAAGATTTCTCGTGATCAGGTCCTTCGGCGCGGCAGGCATAGGCGGGCAACGGCAAAGTACGCGCCTGACACCATTCTTGCAGCAGAGAGCGCTCGTCTCCCCTTTTCGCCTGGTCGTCGCAGAACGCCTGTCCCCAGTGCGTGTCTACGACACGGCGCAGTGCTTCCAAGCCGCCGTCCAAATAGACGGCAGCTAAGATCGATTCGCACAGATCGGCAAGCAGCCCAGGGCTTTCGGCAAAACTCTCCTTGCGCACCTCGCACGAAAGCACGACGGCGCGACCCGCCTGCCAGCCGTGCGCGACCTTCGAGATGTGTTTTTGCGAAACAGCCGCCGCAAGCCGCTTGCTCAACTCCCCCTCGTTGTCTTGCGGAAAGCGTCGGTAGAGCGTCTCTGCGACAAGGTAGCCGAGAAGACGGTCGCCCAAAAATTCCATGCGTTCGTAACTTTGTTGCTTGCTGACGCTCTTGTGCGTCAGCGCGACATTCAACAAGTGGCGGTCTCGAAAGCGATAGCCCAGCTGATCTTCCAGCGCGACAAGCGCCGCCTCGCAAGCCAAGGGGATGCGCTCGTCTCGCCGTTCACCGCCCATGCTCTCGTATTGTTCGCGCCTCGATCTCGGTGATCGGACGCAGAATTCTGTTCCAGCGGATGTTGAACGGAAAGAAGCCGCTGCGTTTCAGGGAAAACCACACGCGAACCACAGGACCTACGAGGTGGCTCTCAGGCACGAAGCCAACTTCTTCGATGATACGGCTGTCGAGAGAGTTGTCGCGGTTGTCGCCCATCATAAAATAGTGGCGAGCAGGAATACGGAACAACGGCGTGTTGTCGTTCCAGGCGTTGTCGCCGTAGGCTTCCAAGATGGGATAGCGCACTCTGTTCGGCAGCGTCTCTTGGTACATGCTGTGCGCGAGCTCCGTGCGCGCCACCTTCTTTCCGTTGATCTCCAGCCGTCCGCCTGTGACGCGAACCCGATCGTCGGGCAGTCCGACGACGCGTTTCACCAAAATGTCGCCGGGGTTGTTCGGACGACGAAAGACGACCATGTCTCCGCGCCGCGGCGGAATGCCGAACATGCGTGCGCTGTCGTGATCGACGAACAGCGACAGGAAGGGTAGCGAGAAGGGTCCGTAGCCGTAGCGCCATTTGGAGACGAAGATGAAGTCGCCGACCAACAGGTTGGGCTCCATCGATCCTGAGGGAATGCGGAAGGGCTCCCAGACGAAGCTGCGGAACAAGACGACGAGAAGGACCGCCAAGAGGATCGGGCGCAAGAAGTCGCGCCAAATATGGATAACGAAGTGGGGCATCAAAAAACGGGCGGGGAGTGTAAGGGGAGGGGGTGAATCAAGTATGAGGGTGACTTTGGGACGACTTTGGGACGACTTTGCAGCAGTGTAGCACGCCATGGAGAGATTTCAGAGTATACCGCCTTGTGCTTTTCTTATGCGTACACGGCAGGTCTTGCCTTTCGTCTGCTGCAGGCTGCGCGCTTGGCTCGTCGAGAGTTGCATGAGCAGGCGTTGGCGTGCGCAGGCGATTTGTGCCGTGTGCGACCCGTCGCGCGGCGCGGCGAGCGCAAGAAGACGCGCGTCGAGCGCGTGAGGATCGTCGCGCTCGGCAAGCAAGACGTCTTCGGCGCGAATGCAAGCATGCGTCGTGCGCGCGTGCGCGTCTAGCAAGGTTGGAGGTGCGCCCTTGTGCGTAGAAAGATGAAAGCGTGCTGCGGGGTTTTCCAAGAAAGCGACCGTCCACAATCCGTCGAGGGCACGTTGTTCTTGGAGACGAACAGGCACGACGGCGGTAGGGCATGCGCCCGTGAGCGTGCTTGTGCGCAGGTCGGTCGTTGCAACATCGATGGCAGAAGAGAGGGCGATCCGAGAGTGAGCGATCGTCTCTCCCGCCTCGTTGCCACGCTTCGTTGCGACGACGAGCGCGTGCGTTGCGATACAGGCGACCTCTTCGATCTCGTGGCTGACATAGAGACAGGGGAGGTTTTTGTCGCGCAGCCATCGCTGAAGAAATTCGAGCGCCTCCCTCCTATGGCGACGGTCCAGCGACGAGAGGGGTTCGTCGAGCAACAGCAGCTGGGGGTTTGCCAGCAAAGCGCGCGCTAGGGCTACACGCTGCTGCTCGCCGCCTGAGAGGCGCGAGGGACGGCGGGCAAGCAGGCGCGAGAGGGAGAGCGCGTCGATGACGGCGTTGCGCTCTTTCTTGTCGAGAAGAGATGCTGCACGCAGCGATTTGTTGATGCGTTGCGCGTAGTCGAGGTTCTTTGCGACCGACATGTGAGGGAAGAGCAGCGCTTCTTGGAAAACATAGCCGATACGTCGTTTGTCAGGCGGCAGGTTGCGTCCTTCGGCGAAGAAGAGATTTTCGGCGTATGCAATGCGTCCTCGATCGGGTTGCTCGACGCCGGCGAGCATCGATAGCAGAAGAGTCTTGCCGCTGCCGTTCGCTCCGCACAGAACGCTCGTCGTAGGCTCGCTAGGCAGACGCGCGCGGAAGCGCAGACGATGCTGCGGCAGGTTGCGCGTGAGGTCGAAGTTCAGCATGGCAAAGATTCAGGCTTGGTCTCAGTCTTGTTCTCAGTCTTGTTCTCAATCTTGCGAGCGCGTCAGAAGTTGGGAGGCGAGAATCGCGGCGATGGCAGCAACGCAGGCGATGACCGCCAGCCGAGCCGCCTCGGCTTCTGCGCCAGGGATGAGGGTCGCGTTGTAGATGGCGAGCGGCAGCGTGCGCGTAACCCCCGGAATGCTGCCGGCGAAGGTGATCGTTGCTCCGAACTCGCCGAAGGCGCGCACGAACCCCAGCAGCAGAGCGGTCGAGAAGCCGGGCAGAATTTGTATGAAGGTGATCGAAAAAAATGCCTGCACACGCGACGCGCCCAAAGTGCGCGCCGCGGGCTCCAGCTTGCGATCGATGCTCTCCAGCGATGCACGCAAGGCTCGAATCATCAGAGGGAACGCCATGATGCCGGAGGCAAGCACGGCAGCCTTCCAAGTGAAGGCGAAGGCGATGTTGCAACAGCGATAGAGGGCTGCGCCCAGGAAGCCCTGCTTGCCGAGCGCGAACAGCAACAGGTAGCCAACGACGACGGGCGGCAGAACCAGCGGCAGGTGGAACAGAAGGTCGAGCGTGCCGCGTCCCCAAAAGCGACAGCGGTCGTAGAGCGCAACCCAAAGGCACGCCAGCGGCAGAAAGAGAACGCACGAGAGCGTCGCAACCCAAAGGCTCAGCCGTAGCACTTGCCACTCGTAAGGACTCAGCAGGGTCACAGAGGGGTGAAGCCGAAGCTTCGAAACTCCTGGCGCGCAGACGCGCTCGAAAGAAGGATGTAGAGCGAGCGTCCCTTCTCGCCGAGCAGAAGCATGTCGTAGGCGATCGGATCGTGCAGAGCAGAGGGAAGGTAGCCCGCGACGCGCATCTTCGCGCGAACCGAGCGTTTCGCAAAAAGCGCATCGCTGCGATAAACGATACCGAGCGGCGCTTCCGCGCGCTCGATATGCAGAACAGTCGCGCGCGTGTTGACCAACGGAACGAGCTTGGCAAGGAAGGTGGGTTTGTCGAGCGAAAGCGACGCGAAGACCTGTTGCGCGTACAGCCCGACGGGAACATGGCTGGGATCCCCGACGGCGATGCGCGTCGCCGAAACAAGCTTTGTGCGCGTCTCGGCTTTGCTCAGCGTGTCTTCGTCGTGTCGTGGAATCGAAGCGGACAAAGAATCGGCGAGGGAATCAACGCGGGAATCAACGCGGGAATCGACGATGGGCTCGACGAACGCGAGCCTGTTGGAAAGAAAAGTCTTGCGCGCAAGCAGGCGAACATTCCGTGCTTCAAGCCACGCCGTCCACTTTCGATCGGCGGTGAGGTAGATGTCGGCGGGCGCGCCCGCTGCGATCTGTCGCGCCAAAAGACCGCTGGACGCAGGCACAAGCTTCAGTGTGAGCCCGTGCCGCTTCTCGATGGCGAGCAACACGGGCTGCAGGCTGGCTGCCAAAAAAACCGTCGTTCCCTCGCGTCCCTCGCTCACGCTTGTAAGCGCACGACAAGGCAAGCTCGCCGCCACCAGCGCCAAGCAGAGAATGTTGAGGCTGCGAAAGGCTTGGAGGCAGGTTCGGAAAAAAGAGCGTCGAGAAAGAGTCACGACACCTCTGCAAGCGACGCGTCTGTGGGATTGGCATCGGACTCTACTCGCAAATAGAAGCAGGAAGCCCGTCCCGTGTGGCACGCAACCCCTCGTTGGTCTACGAACAGCAGCAGACAATCCCCGTCGCAATCGAGACGCATCTCGACCAGCGTTTGTTCGTTGCCCGATGTCTCCCCCTTGCGCCAAAGCCTGTCCCGCGAACGCGAGTAGTAGGTGACCTGTCGTGTTGCCAATGTGCGCTCGATCGCCTCGCGGTTCATCCACGCCTGCATCAGCACGCGCTTCGTCGTGTTGCAGAAGGCGATGGCGGAAACAAGCCCGCGCTCGTTAAACCGCAAGGACGCCCACAAGCTGGAGGAAGCGCGACTAGACGGCGGCTCGGTAGCGGAGGAAGGCATCGTCGAGGTCTTGGACAAGGTCTGCCGTGTCTTCCAGTCCGACATGCACGCGCAACAGCCAGCGGTCGTTCGGAATATCGGGCAGAAACTGTCTCCCCAGCCCTTGTACTTCTGCGGGCAGGATCAGGCTTTTGTAGCCTCCCCAGCTGTAGCCCATGCCGAAAAGTTGCAGCTCGTCGGTGAAACGGGCGAGAAGGTCGCGCGCGCGCTCCCCCTCGCCCTTCTTCTCCATCAGAAAGGAGAAGAGTCCGCAGGAACTCGCGCAATCGCGTCGCCAAAGCGCATGCTGCGGGTGGGAGGCAAGCGCAGGGTGGAGGATGGCGGAGACTTCGGGCTGCTCTTGTAAGAAGTCGCACACGCGAAGGGCTGCCGTGCGGTGTGCCTCGTAGCGCACGGGCAACGAGCGCACCCCTCTCAGACAGAGCGCGACATCGTCGGGCGCGTTGTAGAGACCCAAGAAAGCACGCGCTTGCGAAAGCTTTTGCAAGAAGGACTCTTCTTTGGCGACGCAAAAACCCATCAAGGCATCCGAGTGTCCGCACACATACTTCGTTCCCGATTGCACGACGATATCGACCCCCATCTCCAGCGGTCGCAAGGCGATGCCCGCGCCCCAGCTGTTGTCGGCGATCGTGACAACATCGTGCTTTTTGGCGCAGGCAACTAGGGCGGGAATATCGGTCAGCTCGAAGGTGTGCGACGACGGCGATTCGATCAGAATGGCTTTGCAGTCGCGCTGCGTCGCAAGGATTTTTTCCAATGCCGCAAGGTCGGTCGGATCGTAGCGCTGTGCCTTGATCCCGAGCTTCGGCAAGAAGTTCTCGGCAAAATCGAGCGTGGGCTCGTACGCGCCGTCGGTAATGAGAATGCGCTCTCCTTGTTGCAGCAGGGCGAGCAAGGGCAAGGTGACCGCCTCCAGCCCTGAGGAGACGAGAACGCAACCTGTTCCGCCCTCCAACTCGGTGAGCGTTTCTTTCAAGGCTTCGTGCTGAGGAGAGGAGTGGAGACCGTATCGAAGCGGCGCGGGCTTCTTGCCGTCGAGCGTTGCAAGATCGGGAAACAGAATCGTCGAGCCGCGATAGATCGGCATGTTGACATAGCCAGCGTGGTTCCAAGGGTCGCGTCCTAGGTCGGCAAGCTTCGTCGCAAGACCCCACGACTTCGAGGAGGACGAGGAGGGCGAAGAAAGGGAGGAGGGGGAGTAGTAGGAGGAGGAGGGCATCGTTGTCGTCCTAAGCTGTTGTCGTTGCTGTCGCTGCCTCGCTCCCCTCGGCGAGGCGGAGTGTGATGCGACGGTTGTGTTTGCCTTTGTTCTCTATCTTTCCGATGAGAACTTCTCCGACCTCGGCGGTGCTGCGCACATGGGTTCCGCCGCAGGGTTGCAAGTCGCAGTCTTCGATCGAGACCAGTCGCACGCGCCCCTCGCCCTTCGGAGGCTGGGCTGAAAGCGTACGCACCAGCTGCGGATTCTTCTGCAACTCTTCTTCTTCGATCCAGCGCACGCTGATGGGGCGGTCGTCCTTGACGAGTCGGTCGAGTTGTTGTTGTAACATTTGTTTGTCTAAAGGATTTTCGTTGGTATCATCGCTGCAGTCGAAATCGAGCCTTGCTTTCTCCGGCGCGATGTTTCCCCCTGAAACGCCGTACGGCACCAGCGAGCATAGCAGGTGCAAGGCTGTATGCAGGCGCATCATGGCGTATCGCCGCGCCCAGTCGATGTTGCCCTCCAGCGTCTCGCCCTGTGTCAGCTGCTCGTCTTCGAGGGGGATGTCCAAAACATGGAGAATGTTGCGATCGGTCGTGTAGATGCTGTCTGCGACGGTGAAAGACTTGACCTCGTCCGTGTCCTTGTTTTCGTCGTTTTTGTTTTTTTCCTGACGCGAGAGCGTGCCTCTGTCGCCTTGTTGTCCGCCGGAGCGCGCGAAGAAGACGGTGCGATCAAGCACGACACCCGCAGGCGGCTCTACGCGCACGACACTCGCACGGCAGCGCTTAGCGTAAGGGTCTTCTCGAAAAAGAGGCTCAGTCATGCCCTCAAGGCTAGCATGCCTGCAGCGTCTCTTGCAGGTCTTTTTTGCAAGGATGCAACGCTTGCGGCAGCACTGAGGGCAACAAGGGATTCTCATCTGCCGAGAGACGCAAGGGTTCGATGCGTCGCGCGTATCCCGTCGCAGGGTCGGTCTGGACGAAGACTCCGCAGAGCGAAGCTCGACCTTGCGCGGGCTCGAACCTCGTCCTGGGAATTTCTTTCAAATATCGAGCGACGGAAAGCTTGCGATCAAAGCCAATGATAGAGTCGTAGCAACCGCACATGCCGAGATCCGTTTGGTAGGCAAGCCCTTTCGGAAACACGCCTGCGTCCGCCGTCGGAATATGCGTGTGCGTTCCCAAGAAGGCGGTCGCTTTGCCGTCGCACAGATGTGCGAGCGCGAGCTTCTCGGCGGTCGTCTCGGCATGGCAGTCGATCAGCAGCGCGTCCCAGCCCGCGTCTTGCGGCGAGCCTTCTGCCAGCAGGGGTTGGAGAGAGAACCACGGATGCGCGCAAGGTTCCATGAAGACCTGTCCGATGATGTTGACGACGCGCACGCTCTTGCCTTCGCTGAGCGCGAGATCGGCGTAGCCGCGTCCAGGAAGCGGCGCACGAGGATCCGAATGCATGTTGTGCGGGCGAAGAATGGGGGCAGTAGGGTTCGCGCGAAGGTAGTCGATGAGAAGGGGCTGATCCCAAACATGGTTGCCCGTCGTCAACAGGTCCAGCCCCGCTTCCAAAAGATGTTCGGCGATCGAGGGCGTCAGTCCGAAGCCGTGCGCCGCGTTCTCGGCATTCGCGCACAGCAGGTCGAGCGCAAGCGCCTTGCGCAGCAGCGGGGTTGCGCGTATCACCGCGTTTCTGCCCGTTGCCGCGACGATGTCGCCCAAGAAGAGGATGTTCAATCCACGCTTCGGCTCGCAGCGCTTCTGTTCGTCGTCGAACACGCGCGCTCTATTCGCGTTTGTAGAGGGTTGTTTCGCTCAACACCGCGTCCAGCGGCATGTCGTGTGGCTCTGAGGGAAGGTCGTCTGTACGCTGCGCCTCGAAGGCGATCCCCAGCGTCAAGGGGTATAGGCCCTTGTTGGCTAAGGATTCGAGCGTGCGGTCGTAAAATCCTCCGCCGTAGCCAAGGCGCCTGCAGCGTCGGTCGAAGCCGAGCAGGGGGACAAGCATGAAGGCGGGGGAGTCCTCTTGTGCGCTCTCAGGCGGATGTCGGGTAGCGAAGGCACCGTTTTGAAGGGTTGCCTCGTCGCCATCGAAGGCGCGAAAGACGAGCGGCTCGTGCGCACCGACAACGACGGGGAGCAGCAGTTCCGTCTCGTGGTGCAAGCGGAGCTCTTTCATCAGCGCTCGAGGGTCGATTTCGTTGCGGATGGGAAGGTATCCGCTGCAAGGCGACGGCGGGGTGTTCGCCGAGTGTTCGATCAGAAACTGGCGGAACAACGCGAGCAAGCTTTGGCGCGCGCAAGCGTCGAGGCGGTAGTGTTCTGCGGCGAGGGTTCGTTGCTCCAAAAGCTGTTTTCGCAATCGTTTCTTGTCTTCGGTGGGGGCGAGCATGGGGTGGGGGCGAGCAATATGGAGTGGGGGCGAGCAATTGGGTGGGGGGAGTGGGGGGCAAAAGAAAGGATCACGGCCGCGACGAGACGTCGCGTCATAGCTGCCCGATGGCCTGATGCCAAAGGGGAGCCCACATAGCGATGAACACCGCCAGCGGCAGGCTCCATTCGATGATTGTAGCCCCCGAGCGTGATTCCGCGTTCGCGCTCCGCAGCCGTGACACCGACGATTCTAACCCGCCTCGAAGAGTTTGGCAAGCTGTTCGATGCGCCGCGTCGTTTGTTCCAGCCGTCTTTCGTTGACAGGGAGGGCGTTGACGGGGGAGGCGCCGACGGGGATGGCGTCGTGTGCCAAACGTGCCTGCGAAGAGGAGGCGGCATTGTTCAGCGTCTTTTGCAGCTCGGTAATGCGCGTGTGCGCTTCCGAGAGGTCGTCGATGAGCATGAGCGCGGTCAGAACGAAGAGCTCGTTTTCGGCGATGTTGCCGACATTGCTTTTCATTTCGCGCAGTCTTTTGTCGAGGTATTTTCCCGCGTGCTGGAGGTGTTCTTCTTGTCCGTGTTCGCAGACGATGCGCCGTTTGGACCCGTTGACGACGAGGGTGATGGTCGAGCGTTGCAGCATAGGCGAGCTTTCGAACGAGGCTCCAGCAGTGCGCGAGGCAGCTAGGCGTCGAGGATTGTTTTCAGCTCTGCGAGCGTTTGGCGCAGAGTTGCTCTCATGTGCGCGTTTTGTCGTTGCAGCCGTTCTGTTTCTTGGGTGTTGCTTTCCGCCTCATCAAGGTGCTTTTGCGTGAGAATGGCGGATTCGAGACGACCGAGAGCTCGCTCAAGGTGTTCCCAAGGACTGGCGGCAGAGCTTTTTGTGGCGACACCGTGAGGGGAGGGCAGAGGGGAGGGGGCGCTCATTGGGAAGGGGTCGCTTCGCTCGTTGGGGAGGGGTCGCTTCGCTCGTGGGGGAGAGGAGAGAGACTGCAAGTATTGGCTTGATTGTGCTGCCTAAGGGACGGAAAGGCAAGAACTTTTGGCAGATTTTAAAAAATACCTTACTGCACCAACTGCGCCGATTCCTCCGCAATAGGCCTGTCGTAACAATTCACCTCGCCCAACGAACGATAACACCATACAGGAGGCTGCGACGCTCCCTTGTCGCGTTCCGCACCCTTGTCCCTGCACCATGCTCCGCCCTCCTCTTCCTGGCGAATCATGCTGCAATCCTTGTCCAACATCGCGCTCGCCAAAGCGTCCGTCGGCAAGCGGTTCGTATGAACCGTGTAGGCGATGCCCAAAACAGCGGCACCTGCCGCACAAGAACACAACAAGACGAGTGCAACGCAACAAACCGCAACGTTCCATCCACAACGAACAACAACAGATATCATCACGCCCCCTATCTACAGACTTTTCGAAAACTTGGCAAGAATCGGGTTGCCTCGCACTGCTCTTGCAACAGAAGATGCAAAAAACACGCCAACAACGCCCCCATGCCGAAAGACATGCGCCGAAAGACAAGCGCCGAAAACATCCAGCCATGAACGACAACACCTCCCTCCCTCCCCCCGCCGCTCCGAGACGACTCCGCATCGCTTTGCCGCGCGAACAGCAGGAAGACGCAACGATAGCGAAAGCCCTGCGCTGGCTGGCTCAACACCGTGCCAGCCAACCCTCCCTGCTCGTTCTTGCGCAAGCGCTCGGCACAAGCCCTTTCGCGCTGCAAAAACGCTTCACGCGATGGGCAGGGGTGAGCCCGAAAGACTTCCTCGCCTTCCTCAACGCCAAGGTCGCGCGCACGCTGCTGCAGAAGGGCTCCAGCATCCTGGAGGCAAGCATCGATATGGGACTCTCCTCCCCCTCGCGTCTGCACGACCTCTTCGTGCGTATCGAAGCCATGACCCCAGGCGACTACAAACGACAAGGCGAACACCTCACCCTCTTCTTCGGCAGCCACAACACCCCCTTCGGGAAAGCGCACATGGTCGCAAGCGCGCGCGGACTCTGCGCGCTCGGCTTCCACGGCGAAAGAGCCAGCGACGCTCGCGCTGCCCAACAAGACTTCCAACGCCGCTGGCCCAAAGCCCGCATCCAAGAGGATGCTACGCAAACAGAGCCTTACGCCGAGAAAATTTTTCCCGCTCCCAACAACAAAAGCTTTGCGACACCCGAACAGCTCTCGCTACACCTGCTCGCAACCCCCTTTCGTCTGCAAGTCTGGCGTGCGCTGCTCGATATCCCGACCGGCAGATGCGAAAGCTACGGCACGCTCGGATTCGGCGTAACCCACGCACGCGCCGTCGGCAACGCCGTCGGCAGCAATCCCGTAGCCTTCCTCATTCCCTGCCACCGCGTCATCCGCAAGAGCGGCGCTTTGGGCGGATACTACTGGGGAATCGACAAGAAGATCGCCATGCTCGGCTGCGAAACGGCTCTCTTCCCGCCCTCTACCATGTCAGCGAAAAGCCCGTAGAGACGGAAAAGCTCTCGGTCGTGAATTCCGTCAGCGGCGTAGCATATAAGCTGCCGTCTCCACCGAGAAAGGTCTCCTTCCCCTGCTTCAAGAAAAGCCGCCGCCATCGTGTTTGCACCAGTATCCCCAAGCGCGGAGATCGCGTAACAGGAAAAGGAACGAAAAGGCTACCCTTCACCTCGATGCCTTGCCCCGTCCCTTTGGCGATAATGTTGGGAACAGGACCCAAGTCGTCACGCTCGACCCTCAGGAAGTGCGAGTCCTCTTCCACAAAAGAGGCGTAAGGAAAATAATGAACCGCGAGGTTGACAACAACGGGTTGGCGCCAGCGCGGCGGAATCTGTTCCGTCCACATCTCCAGTCCGACCTTCAAGGCTTGCCAATAAACCTTGTTGCCGATCACATCGACACCCGCATATTGAAGAGGAGGATTGCTGGCGTTGACAATTCCTCCTGGTGCGTAGGTTCGAGTGAAAAATCCTTGCGCAAGGTCGTTCTCGTGTAAAAAGCTGTAGCCAAAAGAAATCCCTGTGCCGAAAAAACGCTCGTCGTTGCCAGGGTTCTGCAAGAAAAAACCCACGGCGTTGTCGACTTCCGCACCGACAAACCAATTGCGGACAGGGCTGTCCGTATCGCTCCACACCGTCAATCGTTGCGGGCATGACCAGCCACCAACGTCGACTAAGATTCGAGAGCCATCGCAGAAGTCTTTGTCGTTGAGGTTGCCCTGCACGCTGCCACCGCCGACGAAAGCAGGCACGCTACGCAGGTACAGCCCCTGCCTGCCTTCGTCCAGCTTCGAAAAGCCGCTCCACGAGAGCGCAACCCTCCCCTCTCCCCTGTGCCGCGTGTAGAGGAGCGTCGAGGTATCAGGTGCACCGTAGTAGGCGTAGTAGTGGCTGACCGTGTGTCGTCCGAAGTTGTAGCCGCCGTTCATCTCCAAACGCGTGCGCTGCGAAAACGACACTGCATGCGCAAAGTCGGGCAAAAAAAATAACGACAGAAAAGCGAGACAACCCGCAACGAAAAAAAATTTCAGAACAAAGCTACGGAAAGAAAAAAAGACACGCGGCATAAGAGGGGATACTCGTTTCTTCGACGGGTTCGAATCCATTCTGTTGTTGCCCCTTCTCCCTAGTAGGTGGCTCTCTCGTGTTTATCGGCTGTAGTACTCGATCACCAAATTGGGTTCCATCTTCACAGGATAAGGCACCTCGTCGAGCTTCGGCACGCGCGTCAGCTGCGCCGTCATCTTCTTGTGGTCAACATCCAGATAGTCGGGAAGGTCCCGTTCGGCAAGATCGATCGACTCCAGCACCAGCGCGAGCTCGACGCTCTTGCCTTTCACTTGCAAGACATCCGTCAGTCGCAACGCGTACGATGACACCGTCACTCGCTTGCCGTTGACAAGAACATGCCCGTGGCTGACAAACTGCCGTGCCGCAAAAACGGTGGGAACGAACTTCGCTCGATAGACGACGCAATCGAGCCTTTGTTCCAAAAGTCCGATCAGATTCTCGCTGGTGTCTCCCTTGCCACGCACCGCCTCGCGGTAGTAGCGGCGGAAACGGTTCTCCGAGATATTGCCGTAGTAAAAGCGCAGCTTTTGTTTCGCACTCAGCTGGATGCCGTAATCGCTCTCTTTGCGCCGCCGCTGCCCATGCTGCCCAGGCGCGTAGCTGCGCTTGTTCGCAGGAGACTTCGGACGACCCCACAGGTTCAACCCAAGGCGGCGATTCGACTTGTATTTCGACTGCAAGCGTTTCGTCATAAAAACCGTTCAGATCAAGGACACAAAGAGCAAAACTCTAGAGCCTCGGCTTCGCCTTGTCAAGACTTTTGTCGCCAAAATTCTTATTGCAAGAAGGGATAAAAGACGCGCCAAAAAATGACTCAACAAAGATGACTCAACAAAGATGACTCAACAAAGATGACGCAAAGAGATAGCGCAAAAAGGTAACGATAGCGCGGGTCTTCCTCCAGCCGTTTGCTCAACGCCAGTGGCTTGCGCGCGCGCGATTTCAACCTTCGCGCCGGGATGCCGCCGTAGATTGTCCATGCCTTCAGGCTCTTCGTTGCAAGCGAGAAAGCTCCGAGCGCCGCTCCCTCCGCCAGACGGCAAGAGGGCAAGACGACCGCCTGCGCGCCGACGATCGAGAAGGGTTCGAGATGAACCCGCCCGCAGCGCGGGTTCGTGTACGGAGGCGCCACGAGGGGGGTCGTCATGAACTCTCCCGAATAGTCGTCCGCGCTGGAAAAAAGGCGCACCCCCGAAGAGAGAATCGCGTAACGCTCCAAGACGATCCCCCCCCCGCTGCCGCTCAGATAGCAATGGACTCCGACATGCGAAAAATCTTCGATGCGCACCGCATGACATTCGGATGCCGTGATCGTCGTGAAGGCATCGATGCGCACACGATCGCCGAGGTGAATGTTCTCGATGCCGTAGAGTGCGCAGCTGCGCGCCACCTGCGTATGCGCGCCGAGCGCAGCGAAGCCCAAGGCTCGCAGCTCTTCGTCCGTGTAGCAGGGGCTGTTTGTCTTCATGGAAATTCGCGGAGGCACGCTACGCGAGGGACTTGACATGCCTGCGCTTGTCGCCGATATAGGTTAAGGGACAAGGAAGTGTAGCACAACCCAGAGAGAATTTTGTCTGCAACCTTACACGGCACCACCGTATTGTGCGCGCGTTACGGCGGGCAGGTAGCGGTCGGCGGCGACGGGCAGATCACGCACGGTGCCACGATTCTGAAGGCGAACGCGCGCAAGATCCGCACGATCGGCGGCGGAATTGCGATCGCCGGCTTTGCAGGGGCGACGGCGGACGCGCTCGCGCTGTTCGAGCGTTTGGAAAGCAAGCTCGAGCAGTATCCGAAGCAGATCAAGCGGGCCGCCGTCGAGATGGCTAAGGATTGGCGCACCGATCGTTATTTGCGCAAACTGGAGGCGATGATGACGGTCGCCGACAAAGAGGTGGATCTGCTCCTCTCCGGCAACGGCGACGTCGTCGAGAGCGAGGACGGCTTGTTGGGAATCGGCTCAGGCGGCGCCTTCGCGTTGGCAGCCGCGCGCGCCTTGCGTAGCGAGACCGACTTGGATGCACCCAGCCTTGTGCGCAAGGCGATCGAGATCGCGGCAGGCATTTGCGTCTATACCAACCGCGAAATTTTGATCGAGACCTTGTGAGAAGATTCTTGTGACGCAGTTCTCACCGCGCGAGATCGTCTCGGAGTTGGATCGCCACATCGTCGGACAGGCCGAGGCGAAGCGCGCCGTCGCCATCGCCTTGCGCAATCGATGGCGCAGGCTGCAGATCACCGACGAGGTCTTGAAAGAGGAGATACAACCCAAGAACATTCTCATGATCGGACCTACGGGCTGCGGAAAGACCGAGATCGCTCGAAGGCTTGCTCGGCTTTCGCACTCGCCGTTTCTGAAGGTTGAGGCGACGAAGTTTACCGAGGTCGGCTATGTCGGACGCGATGTCGACCAAATCGTGCGCGACCTGCTGGAGGCGGCGCAGTACATGACGCGCGAGGAGCATCGTCGTTCCGTTTGCGCGCAAGCCGAGCTGCTGGCGGAAAAACGTTTGATCGAGGCGTTGCTGCAAAGCGAGGGGGGCAGGGGGCGTAGCAAGGAGGAGGTGCGCGAAAAATTACGCGCGGGCGATTTGCAGGAGGTGACAGTAGAGATTTCCTTGAGCGCGCCTCAGCCCACATTTCCTTCGTTCAACCTTGGCAACATGCAGATGGGCGCGGTCAACCTTTCCGAGATGTTGGGAAAGGCGATGGGCTCTCAGACGCCGCAACAGAAGCAGACGCTGGCGGTCAAGGAGGCGATGCCTGTTTTGATCGCAGAGGAGAGCAACAGGCTTTTGGACGACAACCGAATCACACGCGAGGCGATCGAGCGCGTCGAGCAGAGTGGCATCGTCTTCATCGACGAGATGGATAAAATTTGTGCGCGCAGCGAGATCAGGGCAGGCAGCGATGTATCGCGCGAGGGCGTGCAACGCGATCTACTGCCTTTGATCGAAGGTACGACCGTTTCTACGAAGTATGGACCTGTGAAGACCGATTATATTTTGTTCATCGCATCAGGGGCTTTTCACATGGCGAAGCCTTCCGATTTGCTGCCTGAGCTGCAAGGGAGGTTGCCGATACGGGTCGCGCTTCAAGCTTTGACGCGCGAGGATTTCGTGCGAATTCTCGTCGAGCCTGAAGGCAGCTTGGTGAAGCAGTACGTTGCGTTGTTGGCGACCGAGGGGGTTAAAATTAATTTTACCGACAAGACGATCGAAGCCATTGCCGATTTGGCGGTGCAGATGAACAATACGGTAGAGAACATTGGCGCGAGGCGGTTGCATACGGTGATGGAAAAACTGTTGGAAGATGTGAGCTTTCGTGCAACAGATATGACCGAGAAGGAGTATGAAATAACCGCAGAGATGTTGGACGAGAAATTGCGACCCTTGTTGGAGGATAATGATTTGTCGAGGTTTATTTTGTAATCTTTACGGATGCAAAACGAACGCGCGCTTGCGCGGGGCGCGCTTGCGCGGGGTGCGCTTGCGCTTCTTTACAGGCGCACTACGCAACGACAACAACACACATCATCGCGTCGTATCACGATTCATATCACCAAATAAATGGCTGTTCCCACCAACGCCGTTGCAATGATCGCATTAAATACCCGCAACTTGACAGGATCCTGCAAAAATTTCCGCAACCCCTGCCCAAACCCCGCCCACAAAGCAATGCAAGGAATCACCACAACACCCGCCGCGCAAGACAACAACAAAGTATTTTTCAACAATCCCTCCTCCCCCTCAGGCAAAAACAGCGCAGCCACCGTCGTGACGAAAACCCACGCCTTCGGATTGACAAATTGAAATAACGCCGCCTCGTAAAAACGCAAAGGTCTGCTTCTCCCTCCCCCCTTCCCCACGCTCGCCGAAGCTCCTACAATACGCCACGACAAATACAACAGATAACAAAAGCCCGCAATCTTCAAACTCCTCTGCGCTGCAGGATAGCGCACAAAAATTTCTCCCAAGCTCAAACAGGTCACGATGATCTGAATAATATGCCCGAAAGCAATTCCTATCATGTGAGGGAGCGTCCTTGTAAAACCAAAGTTCACTCCGGATGCCGTCAACATCACATTGTTCGGACCAGGCGTGGAGCCCATCAACACGCAGTACAACGCCAAAGCGACATAATCGATCATGTTCCCTGCCTTATCGCAGAGCTCTTGCCAAGTTTCACTCGGGAAGATACATTGTCGCGCATATCATATAACTAGGTAAATCGCCGTTCCCACCAACGCCGCCGCAATCACAGCATTGAAAATCTGCAACGATACAGGATTCCGCAAAAATTTCCGCAACGCATGCCCAAATCCTACCCATAAAGCTTCACAAAGGATGACAATAGTTCCCGAAGCGAAAGACAGCAAGAAAGCATTCATCAACACCCCAGTCTCCCCCTTAGGCAAAAACAACACCGCCGTCGTCGTCACGAAAACCCACGCCTTCGGGTTGATTAACGGAAATAACATCGCCTCGTAAAAATTCAAAGGCCTGCTTCGCCCCTTGTTCTCTGAGTTCGACGAGGACATCAAAATGCGCCACGACAAATACAACAGATAACAAAATCCCGCAATCTTTAAACTCCTTTGCGCCAAAGGATAACGCACAAAAATTTCTCCTAAACTTAAACAAGCCATCATCACCAGAACAGTATGCCCGCAAGCAATTCCCAGCATGTGAGGAATTGTTCTCGCAAATCCGAAGTTCACCCCCGACGCCGTCAACATCACATTGTTCGGACCTGGGGTCGAGCCCATCAAAGTACTGTACAAAGCTAAAGCGACATAATCGATCATGTCATCTGCCTCAACGAAGCTCCCCTGACAAACCTCGTCTCGCAACCCCGCCTCGGGTTGTTGGGAATCAGTAGCGACAAGAAGAGCGAAAACAGAGCAAGCCCCGCTCCAAACAAGAAGACGCGCCCAGGCGAAACAAGCCACACGAAGCCGAGTGTCACGGGCAAGACGACCGCCGCAACATGGTTGATCGTAAAGCCTACCGCAGCAGAAGCAGAGATATCCTCAGGGCGCGCTATATGGCGGAAATAGCTGTTCATCGCAATCGTCAGCGAGAAAAAGATATGGTCCAGAAGGTAGAGCGCGCCGGCAACACGCGCGTCGCTCACGAACACATAACCCAAGAAGACAAAGAGCAATCCGCTGTATTCTAACAATAGGGCGTTGCGCTCCCCCCACCGCTCGATGAGACGACCGGCGTAAGGGGCAAGCCATATCTGCAAGATGTTGTTGGCAAGAAAGAGCAGCGCGACCTCGCCTATCGAGTAACGAAATTTTTCGACCATCAGAAAACCTGCGAAGACAACAAAAATTTGTCGCCGCGCGCCGCTCATCAAAGTGAGCGCGTAATACAGCCAGTATTGTTTGCGTAGCACAGGCTTCCTCGCCTGTTGCACAGGCGCTTTGAGCTCAGGGAAGGTAAGCACGATGAATAAAACGATGACAAGCGTAACCCCGCCGCACATCATATACAAAGGCTTGTAAGAGATATCCAACACCTCGCTTGCAAACCACAGCATGGCGAAAACGCCGACCGCACCCAGCGACTTCGAACCGATTTGCCGTCCCAACTTTCGCGCCGACTGGCTGCTCTTGAAGCTGTTCCAAACCGTTGCAAGCTGCATCGCCTCGAAGTAGTGGAAGCCTACGCTCATCAGAACCGTCGTCGCATAGAGTCCCAGCACCGAAGGGAAAAAACCCGTGACCGAAACCATCACCGCAAGCAGCGTCAGCGCAAGAACCGCCAGCCGCGACTCGCGCATGAACAGAAGAAGGAAAATCGCCGTGAAGGCGAGGAAGCCAGGAACCTCTCGCAAGGTCTGGAGAATGCCGATTTCTCGTCCGCCAAACCCCACAACCTCGATCGAGAAGTTGTTCAGAAGCCCCATCCAGCCGTAGAAAGAAAACGGCATGGCGAAGGCAAGCAGACGAATCCGATTCTCAGGCGAAAACCACGACGCAGACGAAGAGGCAAGCGAAGACATGGCACGCAGTGTAAGCAAACTCGCACGACAGCGCTAGCGATTAACACGATGCAAAAAAGACGCGCTCGGCAAAAAAGACGCGCGCGCGCGCTTCACCGCAACCCCTCCCGTGCGCGTCGCATACAACACCACCGCATGCGCGGCTGTCAAGTCCTCTTCGTTCAAGACAACGTCTCGACAAAATTCTTCCCTCCTTCCTCGCCTTGTTTTGTTGCAAACGAACTTCACTCCGCCGCCGCCTGCCGTCAACACCCCTCCCCTCATCTGTCCGCGACAGTGATAATGTCCCTTCTCTCCCTTC
Source organism: Alphaproteobacteria bacterium (assembly GCA_014237925.1). GTDB lineage: Bacteria > Pseudomonadota > Alphaproteobacteria > JABAAW01 > JABAAW01 > JABAAW01. Next base: position 31,792 of record JABACB010000008.1, on the reverse strand, counting down.
TCACAGCGAAACAGACCTGCGGCTGTCTCGATCTCGACCACCTCGCCCGCAGATTTGCGCCGCGGCGCCCCTGCCGAAAACCCTACCCATTGCCTGTATTCGAAACCCTCCTGCCACCCGCCAAAACGCCAGTAGACGCCGCTCTTGCTCCGCAGCCACAAACTCCCCTTCTCGCCTCCCAGCATCGCCAACGGAGAGGGCGCACTGAGCCAAAGGATGCAGGCGAGCGCGACCGACATCCATCCCAAGCCAAACAAAACCCTTCTGCCTGCGCCGAAAACGACGAAGACAACGCCCACCGAAACGAAAACAAGAAACATCAACGGCGGCTGCTCCACATGATAGACGGCATCGGGCAAGGAAGCCGTCCACTCTGCAACGCCTCGGATCCAGCGAAGCCCCCACCCCATCACGTGCAGCGCAGGAGATTCCCAGCCGAAAGGCATCAACACAACAGCCAAGGCGCCGAAAGGAAGGACGACCGCTCCCAAAAGCGGCACGGCGAGAAGATTGGCAAGCATGCCGTATTGCGCAATCCGACCGAAGTGGTAGAGAACAAAAGGTGCGGTTGCAAGGCTGGCGACCGCCGTCGTCGTCAGCAGCAAGACGAGAGAGTTGACGAAGAAGGGCAACTTGCTCAGGCGGGCGCGATAGGAGGAGCGCGAGAAAGCCTCGTAGAAGGCGACCAACGCAGCGGCGGCGGTAAAGGACATGTGAAACCCTGCGCCGACCACGCTCTCAGGGTTCAGCGCAAGCACGACGAGAGCGGCAAGAGCCACGACCCGCAAGGAAAGAGCCGCACGATCGCACAGCACGGCGACGAGAACAAGTCCGCTCATCACAAAGGCGCGTTGCGTAGGCAATGTTGCACCGGCGAGCAGCATATAGGCGAAGGCTGCAACCAGCGCGAGCAACGCCGCACCCTTCTTGACGGGAATGGCTTGGCACAAGTGCGAAAAAAATGAAAAACATCGCCTCACCACAACAAACAACCCAAAGGCGAAAAGACCCAAATGCAAGCCCGATATCGCAAGGATGTGGGCAAGTCCCGCATCGCGGATATGACGAAGGTCGCTACGCGCAACCGCGTCGCGCTCGCCGATCAACAGCGCCCGCGCCATCGCAGCGTCGCCTCCCATCTTCTCGTCCAGCCGCGCACCGATGGCATGGCGCAGGCGCGCGAGCCACAGCCGCGAAGGGTTGTTCTCGCCATAGGCTCGCGGCGCTATCAAACGATAGGGCTGCTTCACAGCGCCGTAGGCGTCGATGCCTCGAAAACGCGCGGAACGACGAAAATCAAAGCCCTGCGGCAAAAGCGTCGCAGAGGGCGCTAGCAAACGCGCGACAACCTCGATGCGGCTGCCCAACGGAGGTGGATCCCCTCCCCAGTAGCGCAACGAAATCCTTCGCGGCGGCAGAGCGATGTCGTTCGTCAGAACATCCTCAAGAATCAGGCGCGAGCCGCGCGTTCGCCCGGAAAGAGAAACGACATGTCCTGAAAGCAACACCTTGTCGTGGTCTTCCGCCAAAAGGGTGGCTCCCGTCGTGCTTTCGCGCCACTCCATGCGCCACGCGCCGCAGAGCGAGGCGGTCAGCAACAGCAGCACGAAGCCTGTCGTCGGGCGGATGCGCTCGTCCTTCAAGCCGAGCCCTTGCTTGAACAACAACAAACCGCCTGCAGCAAGGACGAGAAGGGTTGCAACCGACAGAAAAGCCTTGGAGGTCGCCATCGCTAGCAGGATGCCGCAGGCGCACGCGCAGACCGCCCAGACGATTCTGTCGCCGGTCGGTGTTGTTGTCATCGTTGTCAGGCGTCGAGTTGCGCTTCGATGAGGTGGCGCACGCGCGCGAGCGGATGGTCGTGTTGACGAAGGCAGGTTGCGAGCGTTATAGCAGCTCTTTCGTCGGAGCTTGTCAGAACTTCGAGCAAGGGGAAGGGGTCGTGCAGCGGACGGGCGGCGGTTTGTTCCAGCGTTCTGTGCGCGCTCGCGTTCGACATGGCGAGCGTCGGCAGACGCAGGGGGGCGGTGCAGAGCAGGCGGTCGCTGTAGAGCGAGAAGGCGGAGAACAGAAAACGCGAGAGGGCAGCGAGGCGTAGCGCGGAGAGGTCGAAGCCGGCGAGATCGAACAGCACCGTGCGGTGCGGAAAGAGCAGACGCACACCGAGGCGTAGCGTCTCTTCGGGCGCGGGGCGGGGGTGCGTGCTTGCGACGAAGAAGATCAGCTCTTGTGGCGGAACAAGCGCGTCGGGGTGCAGCCATCGTTGCGCTTCGTCCGAAGCGTTTTCGGGGCGCGCCTCGCGGTGGAGCAGCAACCCCAGCATGCGACCTTCTACGGCGGCATGCTCGCGCACGAAGAGGATGCCCGCGTCTTCCAGACAGCGAGCGACTTGTTCGCGTGTTCGCTGTCGAACGCTTTCTCTGCCGTGTTCGAGATCGTTCAGGGTGGAGAGCGAAAGTCGCGCGGCGTGCGCCAATGCCGATTGCGAGACGCCGAGCAGGACGCGCGCGGCACGCACTTGCGCTCCGATATCGACGGCGGAAAGCTTGTCCGAGTCTGCGACGGTATTTTCGGCGGAGGCTTGAAGATTTTCTGGCGGGGGGAGCATACGAGCGATCCTACAACAACACAAGGCAAAAGAAGATACCTTTGTGAAGATAACCTTGTGAGGATGCCTTTGTGGCGAGGCTCCCTTGTTGCGGATCTGATGAACTTCGCTCCTTGACCTTTGCGCTTGGCAAGGCTATAGGGAAGGGTTATGACGACGGTCAACCTTGCGTGTCGCAAAGGACATACTTTCGAGGCGTGGTTTCGCTCGAAGGCGGAATTCTCTCGCCAGCACGCAGCAGGGCTGGTGGCTTGTCCCTGGTGTGGCGTGCGCGATATCGAGCGTCGTCCGAGCGTGCCGAATGTGATGCGCTCGCGCGACAAGGCGGGAACAAGCGACAGAAAGGAAAGAAGCGCCGCAATCGGCGAAGCGGATTGGCTTCCTTCGCCGTCGATACAAAACTTTGCCAGTGCCTTGCGTGCCTTCCATCGTTATATCGAGCGCACTTGCGACGATGTGGGCGATCGTTTTGCCAGCGAGGCGCGCAAAATGCACGACAAGACGCTTGAGATGAAGGAAGCGCGCGAAGACGCAGAAGCGGAAGAATGGACGGAAGAATGGACAAAAAAGCGAGCGGGTAGAGACGCGGAGGAAGGAGAGCAGCTATCTCGCAAGAAGCACAAAGGAGGAGGGCGTGGTATTTACGGTCAGGCGACGGCGGAGGAGGTGCGCATTTTGGAAGAGGATGGCATTTCCGTTTCTCCTTTGCCGCCTTTGCCAGATCGGCACAACTGAATGGCGAAAGAAGCAGGCATCGAGAGAGGCGGGGGTGGAGATGGAGATGGAGGTGGAGGTGGAGATGGAGATGGAGTCGTGCCTTCGTTTCGCTCGCGGATCTTTTTGTTGCGCCACGCAGAGGTATCGTATGTGACGGCTGCGGGAGAGCCGGTATTGGAGACCGATTCCGTTCCGCTCACCAAAGCGGGGCGTGAGCAGGCGAAGAAGGTGGGGGCAGAGCTGCGTTCGGTGATGTTTGACAGGGTTATCAGTTCTCCCTTGTTGCGGACGCTAGAGACGGCGAAGATCGTTGTGGGCGAAAGAGAGCAAGGACAGATAGAGACCTTGTCGGGGTTGCGGGAGATTATGGAGGGCGATTACGACTCTATTCCAGAGAGATCAAAGCGGCGAGAGCTGTCTTACGCGTACGAGCGCGCCGGGGATGAGGGGGCCAGTTATGCGGGGGGTGATTCGTATGTTTCTTTTGCCGAGCGCGTGAGGGCTGTTTTTTTTCCGTTGTTGGAGGGGGATTGGCGTAATTTGTTGATTGTTTCGCACGATGCGGTGAATCGAGTTATTTTGGGTTCGGTATTGGTGGGGGGCGGTGATGTTGCGTCTGTTTTGCGGATGTTGCCGAAGTTGGAGCAGGATTATTGTTGTTTGAATTTGATCGAGGTTGATCGGCGTGGAGGGGAGGTTTTGTTGCGTGTCAAGATGATGAATGTGACGGGTTATGATTTGGGAAAGAGGAGGTTATGCTTGACGAGTATGGAGCGGGCGTTTGCGGAGTGGCTGGGGGTGGGATAAATCTTTTTGAAAGAGGATAGAAAACATGTTAATTGATGTTGAGCGTATCTGCCTCGAGTTCGCTCTGCGCTTTTTAAGGAGCGCGTTTCTGCGAAACGCGCAACAACCTTGCAACGCAGCAAAGATTTTGCCATTGTGCTTCATCCTAGAGGCAAAAACAAAGTGCGTAGCGTTTGTCCGTCTTAAGAGGTTTTGAAAGAATTGTAAAAAAGATATCGATAATAAATTTTATCTGCATCTTTCTCTTCTTTAATGTTGTCCTTTTCGTCTTTATCGTTATTTAAAACTACGGTACCTAACTCTATCGAACAAAAAAATTCTAACGTATATTGCAGCAGAATATTTTCTTGCTCGAAGAAAGAAAATTCCATTGCGTAAATACGATTTTGAATTGCTTTGCATTTCAAACGCTTTTCTATTTCATTTCGGATTTCTTTTGATTTAATTAAATTATTATAGTTTGCAAGAAGATAATCTTTTCCTTCGTTTCCCCCTTTTTCTTTTGCCAAAGATTCCTTCGCAAGTTTGACAGCAAGAGGACTTTGATTTTTTTTAAATTTAAGATGTTGTCGGTGACGACCGAGAATGTTTTTGGTACGACCGACATAAACAGCCTTGTCGTTTTCCCAAAAAGCATAAATTCCGCCAACTTTGCCGAGTTTTGAATTGTTTTTTCCCCAATCTTCTGCCTTGACGCGGTTGCAACGCAATTCCTTTATAGTTGCCTCTGTGTTGATTTGTGTTTCTTCAAACACGCATTGGGTAAGATGGTTCATGTTTTTGTCTCTAGTTTTGATGTTTCACGCTTTCTTAATCAATATAGTGGAACAACAACATTTTTTCATCAATTTTTTAAAACAAAATTGTCATGCCGCATTGCGCATCTGTTGCGTGAGTAAGTGCTCCTTAAAAAGCACAAGCGCGAGCGCAACAGATTCACATAGCCCTCCCCCAAACAACGCAAACCTTCCTCCGCAGCGCTCAACCCCTCTTCTGCAAGACCTCGTCCAACCACCCAACCCGCATCTGCGGCACCGAGCGCAACAACTTCTGCGTATAAGCATCCTCACTCTTCTCGATCCCAGAAGCAGCCCCATACGACAAAATCTTCCCCCCTTGCATCACCATCATGTCATCCGAAATCGCACGCACCAACCCCAAATCATGCGATATGAAAATATACGCCATCCCTAACTTCTCTTGCAATTCCAACATCAAATTCACAATCCCCTTCGCAATCAACCTATCCAATGCCGAAGTGATCTCGTCACAAACAATAATGTCAGGTTCCGCCGCCAACGCGCGCGCAATACAAACGCGCTGCTTCTGACCGCCAGACAACTCCGCAGGAAACGCATTCGTCAACCGAGAATCTAACTCGCACGAAGACAACAACTCACCCAATCGACGCTCGCGCTCCGCCTGAGTTCTCTGCGGAAAAAAATACGACAAAGGACGACCCAAAGCCTCCCCAATCTTCTGACGAGGATTCAACGCCGTGTCCGGTATCTGCGAAACCAACTGAACACGCCGCAACTGCTCCTTGCTCCGTCGCTTCAATCTCCTCGGCAACACCTCTCCCCCCAACCACAAGGAACCCTCGCGCGAAGGCAACAAACCCGTCACAACACGAGCCAAAGTCGACTTGCCACTACCCGATTCTCCCACAACACCCAAAACCTCATACTCGCTAACCCCAAAACTAACATCCTCCAAAATACGCGCACCATCCCCATAACTCGCATCCAAACCCTCGCCGCGCAACAAGACACCTCTCCCCTTCTTCTTGCCTCCCCCACGCTTGCGACCAACCTGATACACCGAAAGCAACTCCTTCGTGTAAGGACGCTGCGGCTTCGTCAACAAAGCCTTCGTGTCGTTCTCCTCCACCAACATCCCATCCTTCAACACCATAATCCTGTCGGCAACCTGCGCAACAACCGCCAAGTCATGCGTGATATACAACGCGCTCGTCGCACTGTGCGCACGAATGTTCCGCTTGATCGTCGCCAAAACCTCGATCTGAGTCGTGACATCCAACGCCGTCGTGGGCTCGTCGAAAACGATCAGCTGCGGCTCGCACAGCATCGCCATCACGATCATCGCTCGCTGCAACTGACCCCCAGATGCCTGATGCGGAAAACGATCCCCGAAACGCTCAGGCTCAGGAAGATCGAAACGACGAAACAACGATACCATACGCCGCTCCGCTTCCCGCCTCGAAAGCGCCGCTTGACAACGCGCAGCTTCCGTGATCTGCGCACCCAGACGATGCACAGGGTTGAACGCCGCCGCAGCCGATTGCGCAACATAAGCCATCCGCACACCGCGCAACGAAGAAAGCGTCTTCTCGTCTCCTGAGTGCAAAAGAAGATTGTCGAAACGAACAACGCCCTTGTCATACTTGCAGCCCGTGCGCTGGTAGCCAAGCGCAGCCAGCCCCAGCGTCGATTTGCCCGCTCCAGATTCGCCGATCAAACCTAAAATCTCGCCGCGTCGCAAACGTAGCGTCAAACCCTTCAGTAACGGCTGCGCACCATGCTGGTGCAAAGAAACAATGCTCAACCCAGCGATGTCCAAAACAAGGTCGTTGTCTTTGTTGGGCTGCCCCATCGCTCAAACCTCCGGCGTCGCGCTGCGCACGCGCGCCGCGCGAGCAAGCAGCCAGTCGACGATGATGTTGACGCAAATCGTCGTCAGCGCGATCGCCGCCGCAGGCACCAGCGCAACGGGCAACGAGAGCGCATTCTCTTTCACCATCGATCCCCAGTCCGCCTCAGGAGGCTGGATGCCCAGCCCCAAAAAGCTGAGCGCGCTCAAGAAGAGAATGGCAAACCCGAAGCGCAAACCGAACTCCGCCAGCATCGGCGGAAGAACATTCGGAAGAATCTCGCGTCGCATCAACCATCCCAACTTCTCGCCGCGCAAACGCGCCGTCTCCACATAGGGCATCACCACGATATCCTGCGCAAGCGAGCGCGAGAGACGATAGACGCGCGTCGAATCCAACACCGCGATGATGACGATAAGAATCCCCTTGGAAACATCGATCAGCGCCAAGACGATCAGCGCCAAGATCAGACTGGGGAAAGCCATGATGATCTCGACGATGCGCGAGAGCAAAATATCGACCCACCGCCCGACCAACGCCGACATGAAGCCGAAGAAGGTGCCGAGCAGGAAGCCCAGCAATGTCGCCAAGAAGGCGAGCATCACGGTCAGTCTGCCGCCCTTCATGATTCTCGTGAGCATGTCTCTGCCCAAAACATCGGTGCCGAGAGGGTGTTGCCACGACATCCCCTCCCACACATCTCCGACCGGCGCAGAATAGCTGTAGGGACTGAGCGAAGGTCCCACCAGCAGGAGCAGCAGAATCAAACACAGCACGCCCACGCTCGTGCGCGTCAGCGTGCTCATGGAGCGCAACAAAAGGCGCGCCTGCCGCCCTGTGTTACGTAGCGACGGCATGGCGCAGCTTCGGATTGGCGAGCAACGAGATCAAGTCGGCGGTCAGATTGAGAACGATGTAGGTCGTGGCGAAGATCAGGCTGCAGGCCTGAATGACGGGAATATCGCGCGAGCTGATCGAATCGACCATGAGCTTGCCGAGACCGGGGTAGTTGAAGACAGTCTCCACGACGATGACCCCCACAACCAAATAGGCGAGATTGATGACGACAACATTGGCGATCGGGGCGATGGCGTTCGGCAGCGCGTGGACGAGCAGGATGCGGCGATTGGACAGACCCTTCAATCGAGCAGTCTCGATGTACGGGTCTTCCAACACCGAGATGAGCGCAGCTCTCGTCAAACGCATCATGTGTCCGAAGCAGGCGAACAGCAGCGTCACGCAGGGCAGAAAGATGGCGTGGACAATCTCGGCGAAGGACATCGAGGGTGTCGTCAGCATGACGGCGGGAAACCATCCCAGCTTGACGGCGAAGAAGAAGGCGAGGAAGTAGCCCGTGAAAAACTCGGGCGGCGAAATGACGACGATCGCAGCGGCGTTGACAGCTCGATCGAAAGTGCTGTCGCGCCACAGCGTGCATAGCATGCCGACCAACAGCGCGAGCGGCACCGCCATGCAGGCGGTCGTGAGCGCGAGCAGAAGCGTTCGTTGCAGCCTTTTCCCGATGAGCTGGCTAATAGGTCTTTGCGTCGCGAGCGAGCGTCCGAAATCAAACCGTGCCGCTGCTGCAAGCCATTCGAGGTAGCGTTCCTGCGGCGGTCGATCGAGCCCCAGCTCTTTGCGCAAAGATTCTACAGCCTCAGGCGTCTTCGCCTGTCCGAAGACGACGCTCGCCAAGTCGCCCGGCAGCAGCTCGGTCGCCGAGAAGATGAGAACCGAGATGACCCACAAGCAAACCACCCCCCAAAAGACGCGCGTCGCCAGCAATCGAAAGACAGCCACGGGCCTCTTCCTCCTTTCGCTCCTCTTGCGTTGAGAAAGTCCGAGCTCTCCCTCGCGCAACGACGCGCAGGGAGAGCGGAACTTGTTTGTTCGGGACTTGCTTGTTGTCGCCTAGCTCTTGTCTTCTACGCGCACATAGAGCGCCGCTTCGTAGTCGCCGAAGACGGTCGGGATGTAGGGATAGCCCTTGACATCGTTGCTGGCGGCATCCAAATAGTCGTTGAAAATGGGGATCACCGACCCGCCTTCTTCGACCATCAAGCGCTGCATCTCGCCGTAGATTTCCTTTCTCTTCTTCGTGGCGGTCGTCCGTTTGCCTTCGTCGAAGAGCTTGTTGAACTCGGCGTTATCCCAAAAGGTCTCGTTCCACGCGCTCGTCGGGTGGTAGCCGATGGCGAACATCTGTCCTGCCGCAGGTCTGCCGCTCCAGTAGCTGAAGGACCAGCCTTTCTGCATCCACACCTTGTCCCAGTAGCCGTCCTCAGGCGTGCGGATCACCTTGATATCCAGCCCTGCCTGCTTCGCGTTTTCCGCGAAGAGCTGTGCTGCCGAAACGGCGTTGGCGAACGCCGCGTTCGAAACATGCAGAGGGATGGTTCCTTCGAAGCCCGCCTTCTTGATGTGGAACTGCGCTTTGTCAGGATCGTACTCTCGTTGCGCGATCTTGCTGTTATAGAACTGGTCGCTTTCGGCGATCGGCTGGTCGTTGCCGACAGAGCCGTAGCCGAAGAGAATTTTCTCCACCAGCTCCTCGCGTTTAATCGCGTATTTCAGCGCGAGACGCACATCGTTGTTCGAAAAGGGTTCTTTCCGCACATCCATCGGAATGGTGTAGTGACCTTTGCCGGAGACGCGCAAGAGTTGCAGGTTGTCGTCTTCGACGATGCTGGGCGCGGCGGAGGCGGGGATTTTTGCGATCAGATGCACATCGCCTGTCTTCAGCGCGTTCACCCGCGACGAGGAGTCGTTGATGACTTGGTATTCGATCGAGGCGGAGAAGCCTTTGCGATCGGCATCGAAGAAGTTTGCGAAGCGCTGGAAGCCCGTGGAGACGCCGGGTTCGAAGTATTCCAGCTTGTAGGGACCTGTGCCGATGCCGTCGTTGCGGTTCGCGCCTTTGGGAAGGATAGCGAAGCCGGTTTCGTTGAAGACGACGGGCAGATCGGCGTTCGGTTCTTTGAGTTTGATCGTGATCTCGTGTTTGCCGTCGCCGCTGGCTTTGATGGAGTCGATCGTGTTCGCCATGCCTTTCACGGGCGATTTCGATGTTCCAGAGCGTATCGAATCGATCGTGGCGATGACGTCTTCGGCGGAAAACGACTTGCCGTTGTGGAACTCAACGCCTTTCTGCAGCTTGAAAACCCAGTTCTGTGCGTCGTCCGATTCCCACGATTCGGCGAGCGAGCCGACGATTTCGCCGTCTTCGTTTTGTTGCACAAGAAAGCTCGCATAGGTGCGTGCGTTGGAGAACTCGCCTGTCGCCGTTGCGAAGGAGGGATCGAGTACAGAGGTTGAGTTGACACCATCGACACCCACTTTCAGATGTCCGCTGGTTTTCTTGCTCTCGCTGCAAGCGCTGAGCAGGGGGGCGGTGCCACCGAGCGCGAGCACGCCCGCGACCGCAGCACTGCCTTCGACGAAGCGGCGGCGGGAGGGATTGGTCACATCGGGGTGTTGTTTGGGATTGTTTTCGGTCATGGTTTTCTTCTCCTTCGTGGATCCTTGGTTGTGACTTGTATGCGAGCAGACTTGCAGGAGCTTTTGTTGTTGGCTTGCGTTGCCGACTTGCGTTGTTGGCTTGCGTTGCCGACTTGCGTTGTTGGCTTGCGTTGTTGGCTTGCGTTGCCGACTTTCGCTACCTTTGCTAATGCTCGCTGCTTGCTTGACAAACCTCGAGATCAAGTCTAGAGCCTTCGGGTGACTTCTGTCAAGGATTTTCGTGCAAGAATTTTTATGTTGCGCAAGTTTTTACAGATCACGGATTTGCACCTGGGAGTTGGCTTGGCTGCGGGGGGGAAGGCGGGGGATCTGCGCGAGCGGGAGGTGCGGCGGAGGTTTCGCGCCTTGGTCGCGCACATGGGGCGGTGGCACGCGGATGCGGTCTTTTGTGTTTGTTTGGGCGATATTGCGCATCGGGGGGATGCGGAGGCGTATGCCTTTTTCAAGCGCGAGGTGTCAAGGCTTCCGTTTCCGTGTCGAGTTTTGCTTGGCAACCACGACGGGTGGGAGGCTTTCTCCGAGGCATTCCCGGATAGCATCGAGGGGGGATTCGTTCAGGCTGCGGTTGAGGACGAGGCAGGGGTTTTTCTGTTGCTGGACAGCGTCGCGCGCGGTGAGGGGGAGTTGTTGACGCATATCGAGGGGGGCTTCTGCGAGGCGAGGCTTCTGTGGCTACGCGAGAAGCTGGCAAAGTATGCAGGGCGGGATGTGTTTGTGGTGATGCATCATCCGCCGTGTTCGTTGGACGCTTGGGAGAGCGAGGGATTCGATGGCGCAGGGGCGTTTCGCGCCTTGTTGGAGGGGCAAGGGAGGGTGCGGTATATTTTTTGTGGACACTATCATCGACCCTTGTCGGGAATGTGGGGGGGGATGGGGTTGAGTTGTTTGCATTCTTCGGTGTCGCATCAGACAATCTTGCCGAGCGCGGGGCAGAACGAAGAGGCGGGGCGGTATCGTTATTGCGACGAGGCGCGGAGCTACGGGGTATTGTGGCTAGATGGGGAGCGTGTGTTGTTGCATCATGTCTTCTACGAGGGGATGGAGGAGCTGGGCTACGCGGAGGGCGTAATACGGCGCAGGGAGAATACGGCGCAGGGAGAGTAGGACGCGGGGAGAGTAGGACGCGGGGAGAGTAGGACGCAAGCCGAAACAACCCCGCACAGCCTCTTCTTCTCTATTTCCCTATCTAATTTCCTATGCTAATTTCCTATCTATTTCCCTATCTAATTTCCTATCTATTTCCCTATCTAATTTCCTAGGTTTTAGGAAAATTAAATTCCGCACCCTCGCTCTCTCCGCTCCGCTCGTCCCAGCGCGTCGTCACTGTCTTCAAGCGCGTGTAAAAATGCACTGTCTCCGCGCCGTAGATCCCATGCGAGCCAAACAAAGACCGCTTCCACCCCCCGAACGAATGGAATCCGACCGGAACAGGAATCGGAACATTGACCCCAACCATCCCGATACGAACCCGTCGTGCAAAATTCCGCGCGATCCCCCCGTCGCGCGTAAAGACCGAAACCCCGTTGCCGAGCTCATGCTCGTTGATCAACGAAACCGCCTCCTCCAAGGAAGCCGTGCGCAACACGACCAGCACGGGTCCGAAAATCTCCTCCCTGTAGATCCGCATCGAAGGAGAAACCCTGTCGAACAAACACCCCCCCAAGAAATAACCCTTCTCATGCCCCGCAAGACGAAACGCACGACCATCGACAACAAGCTCCGCCCCCTCCTCGATACCGCTCTCGATATAGCCCAACACCTTCTCCCGATGCTGCTTCGTGACAAGAGGCCCCATCTCCGCCTTCGCATCCGTAGCAGGAGCGATCCGAATCTGCTTTACACGCGCGCTCAACTTTGCAACTAGCGCATCGGCAACCGCCTCGCCTACAGGCATCGCAACCGAAATCGCCATGCAGCGCTCGCCCGCAGCCCCGTACGCCGAGCCGATCAACGCATCGCACACCTTCTCCAAATCGGCGTCCGCCATCACCACCATGTGATTCTTTGCTCCTCCCAGCGCCTGCACACGCTTTCCGTGCGCACAACCCGTCTTGTAGACATACTCGGCAATCGGCGTCGAGCCGACAAAGCTGATCGCCTGTATGTCCTCGTGTTCCAACAACGCATCGACCGCCTCCTTGTCCCCCTGAACGACGCTGAACACACCCTTCGGAAAACCCGCCTGCTCTGTCAGCTCGGCAAGCAGAAGCGACGCAGACGGATCCCGTTCCGAAGGCTTGAGAATGAAGCTGTTGCCACAAGCAAGCGCGTTCGCCATCATCCACAGAGGCACCATGACAGGAAAATTAAACGGCGTAATGCCGGCGCAAACGCCCAAGGGCTGACGCAACGAGTGCGTGTCAACCCGCCGCGCGACATTCGTGCTGTGTTCTCCTTTCAGAAGATGCGCGATGCCGCAGGCGAACACGACAGGCTCGATCCCGCGAGCGATCTCGCCCAGCGCGTCCTCGTGCGTCTTGCCATGCTCTCTGCTGATCGCAAGAGCCAGCTGTTCTTTGTTCTTCTCCAACAGATCGAGCAGGCGAAACATCAAGCGAGCGCGCTCGGAAGCGGGGGTCTCGCCCCAGTCTGCTTGCGCCGCCACAGCCGCCTCGATCGCCGCCGCCACCTCTTGTTTTGAACAGAGCGCAACTTCAGCAATCTGCTCTCCCGTCGCGGGATTGAAGACGGGCGAAGAGCGACCGCTCTCGCTTTGATACAAGCTGCCTCCGAAGACAGAGGCAATGTTAGGCATAATGTTAGGCATAGTGTTAGGCAATAGTGTTAGGCAATGGGGGCGTGCATGGAAACGCTCTTTATGTCGTGCGGATAGGGGGATCGCTCAACATGGTATAGGCTCGGCTCGCATAAATCAAGGGCTTCCTGCGCTTCCTGCCCGAAGGACCGAGCGCGATGTCGAGAACCCTGCCGATGACGACAAAATGGCTCTGGCAGCGAACGGACTGCAGCAGCTGACAATCGAAGAAGGCGAGCGCGTCTTGCAATCTCCATGCGCTGCTGTGTGTTTGCTGCCACAGGTGTTGCGTGAGATCGAACTTGTCCTTGGATTGCGAAGATTGGGATTGCGAAGATTGGGATTGCGAGGATTGGGATTGCCCTGCGAAAAGTTGAGCGATGTCTCGTTGTGTTTCGTCGAGGATGCTGACGGCGAAGGTTTTGTTGCCTTGAATTTTTTGTGCGACGGAGGTTTTGTGGTGCAGGCAGATCAGCAACGAGGGCGGAGATTCGGCGGAGACGGGCGAAAGTGTCGAGACGGTCGCACCCGCTTTGCCTGCGCTACCGTCGGTCGTGGCGATGGCGACGGAGGTGGCGAGGAGGCTCATGGCATCCAGGAAGGGGCGCGACAGAGGAGCGGAGGCAGACGAGCGAGGAGGCGAGCGAGGAGGCGACATGCGACGAGTCTACCTTATTTACAGCAGAGTGCGCGACAGCTCGGCAACAAGTGCACGACTCGCTTTTTTTTGCAAGCCACCAAGAAAATCCTGCTACACTTTTTTTATGCCTTCGATCGTACCTTCCAAAGTTCACAACCACTATGTTGCAGGAAGTTGGCTTGCCTCGGACGAAAGCATCGAGAATCGCTCGCCCTCCGATACCTCCGATCTTGTTGGCATCTACGCCCAAGCCACTCCCCGCCAGCTCGACGAAGCGCTGGACGCAGCTTCCGAAGCACAACGCTCTTGGGGATGCTCTTGGGGACGCTCGAAGCTCGAAGAACGTTCCAACATTCTCAACGCCATCGGCGAGGAGCTGAAAACGCGCGCGCAAGAGCTGGGAGAACTTCTGTCGCGCGAGGAGGGAAAACCCCTTGCCGAAGGGACGGGCGAGGTTTATCGCGCCGGACAATTCTTCACCTACTACGCCGCCGAGGTTTTGCGACAGCTGGGCGAGAATGCCGATTCCGTGCGCCCAGGAATCGAGATCGACATCCGCCGCGAGCCGCTGGGAGTGGTCGGCATCGTCTCGCCGTGGAACTTTCCGATCGCAACCGCCAGTTGGAAGATCGCTCCCGCGCTCGCCTTCGGCAATGCCGTCGTATGGAAGCCTGCAAACCTCACGCCTGCAAGCGCCTGCGCGCTCGCCGAGATCGTCGAGCGACACGACTTGCCGAAAGGAGTGTTCAATCTCGTCATGGGGAAGGGCAGCACGCTCGGCGAGCACCTTGCGGCGAGTTCCAAAGTGCAGGGCATTTCGTTTACAGGATCCGTCGAGACGGGACGAGCGATCGCGCAGAAAGCGATTCCCGTCATGACAAAGTTGCAGATGGAAATGGGCGCCAAAAACGCCCTCGTCGTCGCCGACGATGCCGATTGCGCGCTCGCCGTCTCCTGCGCCGTGCAAGGCGCTTTCGGGGGAACGGGGCAGAAATGCACCGCCTCTTCGCGCATCGTGGTCATGGAAAACATCTACGATGCCTTCGTCGAAAAGATGGTCGCTGCTACGAAAGCGTTGCGCGTAGGGCATGCTTTGGAGAAAGAGACGCAAATCGGTCCTGTCGCAAGTCAGACGCAGTTGGAATCGAACTTGCGCTACCTGAAGCTCGCCGAAGAGGAGGGTTGCACTCGCGCTTGTGGCGGAGAGGTGGTTGCGCGCAAGACGGAGGGCTACTATCTCACCCCTGCGCTACTGCTGGAGGGTAGCAACGATATGCGTATCAACCGCGAGGAGATGTTTGCTCCTGTTGCTTGTGTCGTCAAGGTTGCGGACTACGAGGAAGCGTTGGCGACGGCAAACGACACGCCTTTCGGCTTGGTTGCGGGGATTGTCACGACCTCGCTTGCGCGTGCGACACATTTCCGCAGGAATGTGCGTTGCGGCTGTGTGACGGTGAACCTTCCGACCGCAGGCACGGATTACCATGTGCCTTTCGGAGGGAGGGGAATTTCCAGCTACGGATCGCGCGAGCAGGGTCGTTATGCGGAGGAATTTTACACTCAAGTGAAGACGAGCTATACGAACGCGGGAGAACCCGAATAGTTAAATCAAAGTTAGATTAAGGTTAGATTAAGGTTAGATTAAGGTTAGATTAAGGTTAGATTAAAATTAGATGAATCTTATATGTCAATAAGACGGCATCGGGCTAGCCGAACGAGAGGAACAACGAGAGAAACAAAAGATAAGGGGGTTGATGTGTTTTATTGACAACATCGTGTTTTTACGCCAGAATCGTCGTGAAAACGAATCTCCATAGAAAATTGACTTCTGCCGATCCTTCCTGTGAGCAATCAAAGCAACACATACGAATCGGCGTTCAACTACGCGCTCGCAGAAGTGCTGAAAGCGCAACGCGCTGCTTGGAACGGCGACGATGCTGTCGTGGAAGGGGAGTGTTCGGGTATTGTGCAATGGGCGGAGAAGAAAAAGGGTCCGCTTCCTCGTATCGATATTTTTTTTGAATCGCCGGATTTGCGTCCGGTAGCGGTTGAGGTTGAGTTTGCCGAAGAAACCGCAAACCCTGAAAAAGACGCGATAGGAAGATTGGGACTGATTTCAAATTTCAAGGGAGGCTGCCATCCGATTCGTAATGTTGTTGCGGTCAAAGCGCCTCTTCTGTTCCGACAAAAAGATCAAAGAAAAATTGCCGAGTGTCTCAAGCAAGGAGAAGAATTTGAGTTTGTCTGTTTTTATCAAAAGAAGACAGATATAGAACAACCCCCTGTGCGTTGGCCTGAGAAGGGGTGGCTTAAAGGCGATGCGTGCGACCTTGCGGACATCATTGTGCAAAGCGCGTCGGTTGCGGGTACTTTGAAGGACTTGGCGGAAGAAGTTGCTGGCGAGGTTAAAAGTTTAGGCGAAAGTTTGTTGCATACGCTTTCTGGCAAGGCTATCGATGCGATAAGGAAGAGGTTGGGGCAACAAGACAAAGAACAAGGTATGAATGTTGCTGTTTGTGTATGGTTGAACGCTCTTGTTTTCCAAGAAAGGATAGCCAGAGCCGACATCTGCGATGTTCCGTTGCCTTCGGCGGTGTTGGAAGAAAGTTTTCCTACCTGTCAGAGAAGATTGCAGGAGGCATGGGACAAGGTGTTGGACATCAACTATCGTTCTATTTTTGAGCCTGCCAAGGAATGTTTGGACGAAGAATTTCCTTCTACTTTCAAAGTCGTTTTCGAGAGAATCGTACACCTTGTCGAAAAAATCAGTGAGAACCGTATCAGTACGTTAGTTGATGTTAGCGCGTCTGTTTTTCCTCTGCTTTCCAAGGACAGGAAAACAGCGGCTGCTTTTTACACCAACCCTGAGGCGGCGGAGCTGCTAGCAGGGTTGTGTTTGCCTGCTTCGTCTTGTTCGGCACAACATTGGGGAGACAAGGAAAATCTTTGTGCTATGCGCATCCTTGACCCTGCGTGCGGAACGGGGACTTTGTTGCGTGCTGTCTACAGACGCATTCGCACTTTGTATGAGCGACAGGGAGGGAAGGGTAGCGACTTGCATAATTCTTTCATGTCCGATGTTCTCACGGGGATCGACATCAACCCTATTGCCGTTCATTTGACGGCGGCGAGTCTGTCGGGGGTTGAAAGTCTTCTTCCTTACGACAAGACAAATATCGCGATGGCGGCGGTGAGCGGTATTCGCACGGGTTCTTTGGAGCTTTTCAGAGACAGCAATTTGTCAGATTTGTTCTCGTCTTCTGTTGCAACGAGCAGGGGAAAGGATAGGCAGGGAGGAGGGGATAGTGTCGCTGTTCTTTCTCAAAGCCAAGATTTGATTGTGATGAATCCTCCTTATTCACGGACGAGGGGAGGACAGAGTCTTTTTGATGTCGAAGGTTTGGACGAGAAAGAACGCCTTGAGGCGCAAGACAGAGCCAAAAGAATCTTCAAAAACACGCCTGCCGATTGGAGGGCAGGGGCGGGTTCGGCTTTTCTTGTTTTGGCGCACGGAAAATTGAAACCAGGCGGGGTTCTGGCAAGCATTCTTCCTCTGACAGCCGCTTCGCAGAGAACATGGAAAGAGGTGCGCAAGATGTTCGAAGAGCATTATCAAGACATCCTTGTCGTTGTCATGCCTGGCAAGACGGCGTCGCTGTCGGCGGATACGGGCATGGGAGAGTTGTTGCTGGTCGCAAAGAAAAAGAGCGAGCCTGACGGAAAGAAGGCGCAACGCCTGACAATAAACTTGGAACATATTCCTCGGCACTTGGCGGAAGCCACCGAGACGGCAAAGGCGATCAACAAGTTGCGCGACATAGAGCTTTCCAACGGGATTGTAACGCTCGCCGACGCGGAAGAGACGCGCATCGGGCAATGGATACGCGTCGTCTCGTCGGGAACGGGCGAGCCGTGGAGCGACGCAGGGACGAGCAACAGAGGACTCGCGCACGCGACGGCGAGGCTGACGAAAGGTTATTTGTGCGACCTTGACGGAAACTTTGAGGCAAATCTGCCGTTGAAGATGCTGCCGTTGGGAAAACTTTTTGCGATGGGAGCAACCCATCATCTGATTGGACATTTGGTGGGATACGAAACCATAGGAGCCTTTGAGCTTCACGAAATAGGACAGAGCATCCCCAACAATCCTGCTTTGTGGAAGGCGGACAGCAAACAACAACAGCATTTGATGGTTGCTCCCACGCACGAAGGGGTTGTCGTCGATGCAGCCATCGCCGAAAGAATGTATAAAAAACGCTCTACATTGTTTTTGGCAAGAAACATGAGCTGGACTTCGCAAGCGGTGCTGGCAGCAACGACAAAAGAAGAAGCCTTGGGAGGGCGTGCGTGGACAACCCTTTCCCACAAAAACAAGGATGTGAAGAAGGCATTCGCTCTATGGGCAAACAGCACGCTTGGCATGCTGATGTACTGGACGCAGGGAGGAAGACAGCACGCAGGACGGAGTCTCATACAAGTTAAAGCACTTGCCGAGATACCAACCCTTGACTTTGCCGCATCCGACAAGCAAGCGAAAACAGCACGAGAAGTTGCTCGCAAGCATTTCAACGCTCTGTCGAAACAAAGACTCAAGGCTGCTTGCTTGGCTTGGCAAGACGATGTTCGCCAACAAATCGACGATGTCGTAGCGGACATGCTTGGTTTCGGCGTAGAAGAAAGAAAAGCCGTGCAGGGCTTGCGCAAGGCGTGGTGTTTCGAACCTTTGGTGCATGGCAACAACAAAAAAGCCGTTCAAGCGATGACAGACTCCTCCCGACGATGACCGCAGGAAAGCCAACCTCCTTGACAACGGCGAACATGTCTCCCCCGCTGGTGATCGACGGCTTGCAATACTGCCGCTGGACAAGAGAAGTTTTTCTCCACATGCGCGAAGGAGGCATCGATGCCATCCACGCAACGATCGGATACCACGAACTCTTCCGCGAAGTCGTCGGCAACATCACCGCGTGGAACAAACTCTTCGCAGAAAACAGCGACCTCATCCTCCACGCGCGCTCCCTCTCAGACATCCGACAAGCACAAGCGAGCGCGCGCACGGCAATCCTGTTCGGATTGCAAAACTGCTCGGCGCTGGAAGACGACCTCGGACTCGTCAAAATTTGCTTCGACTTGGGCGTGCGCTTCATGCAAATCTCCTACAATCGCCAGTCGCTTTTGGCGTCAGGCTGTCAGGAGAAAAACGACAGCGGGCTTACCCGCATGGGCGAGCAGGCGATCAGAGAGATGAATCGCACAGGCATCGTCGTCGATCTGTCGCACGCAAGCGAACGCTCCTGCCTGCAGGCGCTCGCCTGCTCCGAACGGCCGCTTGCGATCTCGCACGCCATTCCCTCCTTTTGGCACAAGACAGCGCGCAGCGTCTCCGATGAAGTCTTGACAGCCCTGAAAAACAACAGAGGCTTGTTAGGCTTGTCGCTCTACCCCTACCATCTGAAAAACCACGGCGATTGCTCGCGTGAAGACTTTTGTGCCATGGTCGCGCGCCTGGCAGAAAAAATCGGCATCGACGCAATCGGCATCGGCAGCGACCTCTGCTACGGACAGCCCGATAGCGTCTTGGCATGGATGCGCCAAGGACGATGGAACAAACCCTCCCGCGAACAAGAAAAACAACCCTCCTTCCCGCCGCAACCACCCTGGTTTCAAGACAATCGAGACTTCCCCACCCTGCACGAAGGATTGCTGCAGGCAGGATTCTCGACAGCAGAGACAGAAAAAATCACAGGAGGAAACTGGGCGCGATTCTTCGAACATTCCTTCTCGCCGCAAAACAACACAAAGCAAAACAACACGAAGCAAAACAACACAAAAGAAGCGTAAGAATGACAGCGCAAGCCCGCGTTCCATCCTTGACCTTCCATCGTTGACCTTGGAGCAAAAAGAAAACATCCCCCTGCGCCCACCGAGCGAAGTGATGCGCCTAGCCCGACTCGGCTCTTTTCACGCGAGCCGACTGAGCTTCATGCGCTCGCTGTTGCGCCGCCTGAAAACAGAAGCATGGCACTTCGAACGCACGCTATGGAACTTCGACGAGAAGACAGGACAAGAGACAGCAGGAAAAGAGATAGCAGGAAAAGGGATAGAAGGAATCGCCGTCTATCGTGCCTTCCGCAAAGAAGACAAGAAAGAAGACAAGAAGGAAAACAAGGAGGGCGGCAAAGAAAAAGGCGGTGGTTGCAGCGAGGAAGAGTGCTACAGCCTCGTCTGCTTCGCGCACACGATCGACAAGGCACAACGCTCGGACAGAGTGATCGCCGAAGCATGGGATACAACCTACGCGCTCTACGACGGTACGGCGAGCGACGCAGAAATCGCGCGTCTCTCCCACGAAGTGCCGCGTCAGGAAGCAGGTCGCTTTCGCCAAAGCGAGCTGGTCGTCTCACGGGCGAACAAAAGCGTGCGTCTGTTCGAGCATACCATCGAGCGTCTTGCACACGGCAAACAACCCGATCGCGCCTTCCTAGAAAGCATAGGCTACCTGCTGCGGACGACCGCCGTCTACGGCAACGGCAAATTCGGCATCGCCGACCGCGAGCGGATCGCCAAGCGTTCGCTGTTTCGCTGTTCGTTCCACGCAGAGCTGCTTGCCGTGTTTCTCATTCGCCAGTTCAGCCTAGACTACGCAGAACACGCCGCACGGCAGCGCGCGCCTGAAAGCGCAGTCGCGCTGGGAACGGAAGAACGGCGCCTTTTGGGCATCGGCAACGCGACAGGGTTGGGAATGGCTCCGTTCCTAGTGACGCATCCCGTGCTGCTGCACGCTTGGATCGAAGCGCGCGAGCGTGCCTTGGCGCGCGTGCGGGCGCACGGCGACTTCTCGCGCGCAAGCAGGCAAGGTTTCAAGGCTGCCATGCACGCAGCCCGCGCGGGGTTGCAAGAAGGAACTGGGGGATGGCAGACGAACGACGATTGCTATCGCAAAAAGATAACGCGATTGCGCGCAGACCTTGCAAGGTTGGATTGCGAGTATGCATCGCGCGTGCGCGTAGTTGCACGAGAAGAAGAAGAGGAAGAAAAGGAAGAAGAGGGAGGGGGAGCGACAGGCTTTTGGGACGGGTTGTTTCGATGGGGGCAGGAAAATCTTTCGACAGAGGGGGTGGAGATGCTGGTCTCGCTGTTGTTGGAACCGCAGGGGGCGCTGGTCGACGACCTGACAGAGGGCATGGCAGAAGAGAGGGATGCAGGCATGACCTTGGACGGCAGGATGTCGATCGCCAAGATGCGCTCGATCGTGGAGGATCGCTACGGCTGGTGTCGTTCGTGGGCAAGCGAAGGTCGCAACGACGCGAGCAGAGAGGAAGCGCGCTACTTTTGGTATGTCTCCGAAGAAAAACTGGAGCCACGCCTGGGCGAGCGCGCCATCGACGAGGGATGTGCGCTGGAACAGCCGTTGACGATCGGATGGGATGTCGCGCGCTTGTACAAAGCTTTGACAGAAGAGCCTCCTCGTTCGTTGCTGGGCGAAATGTTGTTGCGTCGTCCAGAGCTGAGGTTTGCAGCACGGCGCGTCCAGCTGTTGCACGACTATCCGTACGCAGAGATTCAAGAAAATTTGGTGGGAAGCGCGTTGTATCCTGTCGATTTGTTGCGGTGCAAACTGTCCTTTTTCGGAGCGACTCGCTTTGACCCCCGCTCAGACCGCTGGCTGCGGATCGCAATGTATCGTGGCGCTCCTGAAGCTCGCGGAGATTTCTCGCACGCCGAAGTCGAAGGGTGGGGGAGCGTATGACACAAACAACACAAACAACAAGAACAACAAAAACAACAAGAACAACAAGGAGCCCTTCGCTGTGTTGTGCTCGCTGAACGAGATCGAGGTGATGGTGCAGCGTTCCTGTCGAGGCAGCGGAATGTCGTGGGGGCTGTCCTATGAGGCAGGGCGTGCGTTGCGCTGTTTGGCAAGCGGAGGAGTAGGGTTCCTCTCGCCTCTGTTGTCCTTGCTGGATCGTGTCGACGGGGAGGAGGCTCGTTGTTTCGCTCCGATGTCGTTGCAAGGAGGGGAGCTGTGCGCTCGCAGAGGAAAAGGCGACAGCGGAGGATTGTCTCCCATCGCGGCGGGATGCGGATTGAGCGACGGGGGCAGCGAGGTTTGTGGGAAGCGGGTTGTGTTGCGCGATGTGTTGTCTCCCGTGTTGCTGTTGGGTTTTTTGTTTCGCGGGAGAGCGCGCTGGGGAGGGTATGTTTCGGTAAGGCGGGGGGAGATCGTTGTCGTTGTGGGGGGCGAGGGATTTTTTGTCAAGGGGGGGAGCGAGAACAAAAACGGTGATGAGAAGGGATTAAGAATTTTGGAGATTGTGGAGATTGTTCGTGGTGATGTTGTTGTGGAGGCGTGTGAGGGGGCGAAAAAAAATCTGCCGGGAGAAGATTTCTACAAGGTCGGGAATGTGATGGAGGGTGTTGAGGTGGCAGAGCGGGATTGGAGGTTGTTGGAAAATTATGCGGCGCGGACTTATGTTGTGGCGAGCGCGGGGTCGCGCGAGCGCGGCGCGGGATAGGGAGATGTTGTTATTTGATGATAATAAATTATATCCTCTTGCGCTTATATTTTGCGCTTATTTCTCGCGCTTATTTCTTGCGCTTATTCTTTTGCGCTTATTTCTCGCGCTTATTTTTTGTGCTTATTTTTTGGTCTCGTCCTTGGCGAATGGGCGATGGTATGGATAAAAAATAGAATTTGTTTTTTGCAAAATGCGCGCGTCTCCTATTCTTTCGTTCACTTCGCCAACCCCGGCAGCCATAGCACGACCGCAGGAAAAGCCACCAAACACCCTATCGTCAAGGCATCCGCCACAAAAAACGGCATGACGCCTCGAAAAACATCCTGCACCGAAATATCCTTCTGAACGCCCGCAACGACAAAACAATTCAAGCCGATCGGAGGCGTGATCAAACAAAACTCTGCCATCTTGACAACCAATATGCCAAACCATATCGCACACATCTCCGAAGTCATTCCAAAAACACTGGTCTCCACATCAACACCCTCCCCTCCGTTCAAGGCGATCACCGCAGGAAACACGATCGGCAAAGTCAACAACATCATTC
The DNA here is from genome assembly GCA_014237925.1 of Alphaproteobacteria bacterium. Taxonomy (GTDB): domain Bacteria; phylum Pseudomonadota; class Alphaproteobacteria; order JABAAW01; family JABAAW01; genus JABAAW01. Next base: position 9,069 of record JABACB010000008.1, on the reverse strand, counting down.
CTATCGCATCCATAAACATCCCCAGCACCGCGTACGACAACAAAATACAAACCACAATTAGCAAAGGACTATACTCCAATCCCCCCAACCATTCCGAAAACGCCATCGGCAAATGCGCGAATCCCAAAAAACGAACATAAATCAACACCCCCCAAATGATAGCGAAAATCATCACCGACAACTTCGCCGTTTGCAACAACGCGCGCTTCAACGGAACCCACCTCACCCCCTTCGCAACCGCAACACAAAAAACGACAAACGCTCCCAAGGCTCCCCCCTCGGTAGGCGTCCCCCAGGCGTCTCCCCCGAAAGGATTGACGACAAAACCCACGATCACCAACACGACAAGAAAAACGGGAAAGGTCGGAGGAAGCGAACGCCACCGCTCGCGCCACGAGAAACCTCTGACAGGAGGTCCGAAATTTTTCATACCAACCGCCAGCAAAATCACCAGCCCCGCATAAACGATCGCAGAGAACATTCCGGGAACAAACCCCGCCAGCAAAAGTTTTCCGACATCCTGCTCGACGATCACCGCATAGATCACCAGTAACACCGAAGGAGGAATCAACGACGCCAAAGTTCCGCCCGCCGCCACCACGCCCGCAGCAAACCTCTTGTCGTAGCCGATCTTGCGCATCTCAGGGATGGCGATCTTGGCAAAGACCGCAGAAGTTGCCACGGAAGCCCCTGAGACCGTGGCAAATCCCGCCGTTGCAAAGACGGTTGCAACCGCCAAGCCTCCGGGCAACCATCCCACCCACCTCTTCGCCGCTTGAAACAATGCCGTCGTCAGCCCTGCGTAATAGGCGAGATAGCCGATGAGAATGAAGGCGGGAATCAACGACAAGGATTGCGACGCAATCTTCGAATGCGGAACCTGTCCGGCAACCTTGACAGCGACAACAAGAGCCTTGCCGAAGCTTTCGGAGGCATAACCCTGCTTCTGCCAAAAAATCCAAATCAACCCCGAAAGTCCCGCAAGCGCCGCCGCGAAGGCAACCCGAAGTCCCACGACGACGAGCAGCAGCATGGCGGCAGAAACGACAAGACCGATATCGATGGGTTGCAACAGAAACCGACAGCGTCAGTGAGCAAAGCCCGCTTCTTGGTCGTCCTCGTCGATGGGGGTTGCGATCGGAATCGCGTTCGGGTCTCGCCAGAAGAGGCAGGCATGCACAAACCCCCAGAGCTGTAGAGCCAAGCGCACCGCCAACACCGAGAAAGCAATCGGCACAAGCAGCTTGGCAGGCCACAGAGGGAGTGCAATATCGATCGAGCTGTCGCGGCTCCACAAGGGAGCCGCGAAATCGAGACTACGCAGGAAGTGCGCACCCGTTCCCCAGACCAGCAACAGCGTCAGCAACAGCATGGCGGATGTGGTGAAAGCTTCCAGCGTCCACAACATTCGTCCTCGCAGCTTGCGCGTGAGCATGTCCATGCGGATATGTCCGTCGTTGCGCTGCGCGTAAGAGAGCCCCAAGAAGGCGATCAGCGGCATGACCTGTTCGGTCCAATCCACATAGCCCGGCAGGGGGGCGTTGAACAGCTTCCTGCCCCCCACCGAGACGACCGCCAGCAACACGAGCGAGGCGACCGCACAACCGCTGACTAAGGCGAGGGCTCGCTCCAGAACGAGAAGGAGGCGATCAAACCGACGAAGAATCACAAGCCACACCCTCCCCCCGCGCAACCGCGCCCCAAAAGGATGGTTTTAGAGGATGGTTTTAGAGAGGATGGTTTTATTTGATCGCCTTGACGAGAGTGTCGTAGAGCTCTTGAGCAGGAAGTCCTTTGGCAGCGTTTTGCTTGATCCAAGCATCAGCTGAGGGTTGCGCAACCTTCGCCTTCAGCGCTTCCAGCTCTTTTTTGTCGTAGGTAATACGCTGTATCCCTTTCTCATCGAGCTTCGGACCCCAGGCTTTGAGTGTCTTGTTGTTGTAGTGGTCGATGTAGTGGTCAAGCGCAGGCTTCACCGAAGAGAGCAGGGCTTTGCGGTGTTTCTTGGAAATCTTGGCGAGCGCGTCCGTATTGACGACAACGGGACAATTGAGGGTGCCCGGGTTGAGGTTCGTCGTCCACCACTTCCCCGTCTCGACGGTGCCGAAGGACATGTGCGCGTGAGGAGCAAACGCTACGGCTTTGATGACACCGCTGTCGAGGGCTTGTCGAACTTCGGTCGCCGACATGGAAGTCGGAACGGCGCCCAGCGCTTTCATGGCTTTGCCGATGCCGCCGGTCGCTCTCACCGAGAGCCCTTCGAATTGGTCTAACGAAGTCGGAGCCTTGCCCACGCCGAGAATGTTGTATTGTGGCAACGGCGAGGGCATCAGGAGCGTTGCGTTCCAGCGCGCAAGGTCTTTCTTGACGGCAGGGTGTTTGTAGATCTTTTGGCTGATTTTCCGCTCCTGTTCAAGCGAGCTCACGCCAAGGTAGGGCAGCTCCAGCACCGTAATGCTGGGGTTCTTGTCGCGGTGGTATCCCGCACAAAATTGTGCCATTTCGAAAGCGCCGATCGAGATGCCGTCCAAATTTTCTTTGTTCTTCGAAAGACCCCCGTACGAGATGTTGAGACGGAAGTCTCCGTTCGTCTTTTTCTCCACGAGCTCCTTGAGCTTTTCGACATGCTCGGTGAAGGCGCGCCGCTTGCCCCACAACGAGACATTCCAAACAACAGATTCCGCAAACGCTTGACCGGCAAGCAACAGAGGCAGAGTGGCAAACAAGGCTGTAGTCAACAGCCGTCTTAGTGTGAACATGGATATCTCCTTATCGATTCCAAGATTGAACAACGAGGCTCCGAAGCACTCCCGCAACGCACTCTCGCACAAAGCGGGGAAGCAAGTCAACAATTCTTGCTTCGCTCTTCTTGCTTTGCTACGCTTGCCCCACGCAACTCCAAGGAGGATAGGATGTCCCAAGAAAATACGCAAAACCGAAACGCGCAAGAAAACACGCAAAACCGAGACGCACAAGACATGATGCGCACGACCCGATGGCACAACGGAGAGAAAAGCTTCTCGCCCTTCTCCGCAACCGAGATGGAACGCCGTCAGAACGCCGTCCGAGACTGGATGGCTTCGAACTCCGTCGATGCCTGCCTGTTCACCTCGTACCATTGTATCAACTACTATTCGGGCTTCCTGTACTGTTCCTTCGGGCGCAAGTACGGCTTTTTCGTCGATGCGCAGAAGGCAACCTCGATCTCCGCAGGGGTCGACGGCGGACAGCCCTGGCGCCGAACCTTCGGCGACAACATCACCTATACCGATTGGCGCAGGGACAACTTCTTCTACGCCGTCAAGAGCTTGGCAAAGAACATAAAAACTTTAGGCATCGAGTTCGACCATGTGAGCTTGGACTATCGCCGTCAGCTGGAAGAAGCGTTTCCCGGCGTCGAATTCGTCGACGTCGGACAGCCCTCGATGTGGATGCGCACAGTCAAGTCGGCAGAAGAGCATAAGATCATTCGTGAAGGCGCTCGAATTTGCGATGTCGGAGGGGCGGCAGGCGTGGCAGCGATCAAAGCGGGGGTGCGCGAGCATGAAGTTGCGCTTGCCGCGACAGACGCGATGGTGCGCGAGATCGCAGGCGCGTTTCCCTTCGTCGAGTTGATGGACACTTGGACTTGGCTCCAATCGGGGATCAACAGCGACGGTGCGCACAATCCCTCCACCAATCGTGCGGTCGAGGCGGGAGACATCATGGTGTTGAATTGTTTTCCGATGATCTTCGGCTACTACATGGCATTGGAGCGCACGCTGTTTTGCAAGCATGCGAGCGAGCGCAGCTTGGACATTTGGGAGAAAAATTGCGCCGTCCACCGTCGAGGGCTGGAGCTGATCCAACCCGGCGCGCGTTGCTGCGACATCGCCGAGGAGTTGAACGAGATGTATCGAGCGTGGGATTTGTTGAAGTATCGTTCTTTCGGCTACGGTCATTCGTTCGGGGTCTTGTCTCATTACTACGGGCGTGAGGCGGGCGTAGAGTTGCGCGAGGATGTCGATACGGTGTTGCAACCCGGAATGGTGATTTCGATGGAGCCAATGGTGATGCTGCCCGAAGGGGAGGAGGGCGCAGGGGGTTACAGAGAGCATGACATCTTGATCGTCGGCGAGAATTCGGCGGAGAACATTACGAAGTTTCCCTTCGGACCCGAGCACAACATCGTCGGGGGATGAGAAGAAAAACTGCCGTGTCGGATTTTCACGCTCCTTTCCATATTAGTTTTTCGGAGGCGCTTTCTCGTCTTTCGAGTGCTTCGAAGGACGAGTCTTTTAAGGGTGAGTTCTTTATAGACTTGTTCCGTCGCGGCACGCTTCGGGTGGAGCTGTACGCTCCTCCCGACCCCGATCCTCAACAGCCGCACGCTCAAGACGAGATCTACATTGTGGCGGAAGGCAGCGGAGAATTTTGGGTCGAGGGGCTGCCCGCTCCCATTCCGTTTCAGGAGCGCGACTTCTTGTTCGTTCCCGCTGGCAAGGCGCATCGTTTCGTCAATTTCAAAAACCTCAAAGTGTGGGTGTTGTTCTACGGCGCACAAGGGGGCGAGCGCGCGTAGCCTTAAAAACAATGTCCTCATCGAATAACGAACGGCTTGTCGTGCGCGCACGGAGGGGGCGGTCGTCGCTATAGACAGCGAGCACGAAGCTCGTCGGGGACGAAGCTCATCGGAGACGAGCTTCATCGGGGACGAGCTTCGTGCTGACCCGTATGCGTCAAGCAAGGTCGACGCTTTCGGATTTAGGGTGCAAGTTTGCGAAAGCGCACCGAAAGTGCGCTCATGCGAGTTCAAGCCCAAAAAGCATGGTTGACTTTTGCTTTCTTCCTTTATATCTTTCTTTTAATGATTCCTTTGACGGATGCCAAAAGCGAGGAAGCGGGAGGGAAGCGAGAGGGAAGCGAGGAAGCGAGAGGGAAGCGAGGAAGCGAGAGGGAAGCAGACAAGTCAAAGGGAGATATTCTGCCCAAAGCAAGGGTTGCTGATAGGCGGAGAAGGAATTTAGATTAAGGAGAGCTGAAGGAGATGCAAGAGACAGATTTTTCCACTGCTATGGGCGAGCAAGGAAGGCAAGCGTCGGAAGGCCTTTCTGGCGGCGGCTCTTTCGACGCTTCCTCCGGCGATTCTTCGCTGGAAAGGCGTGTCCTCTCTGTTGCGGATGCCGTTTTGCAAGGCGAGGTGGCAGAGGGTGTCGTTGTTCTGCCTCTGCCTGAGATGCCGTTCGCGCACAGGGGGTTGCGTTTCGTGCGCGAAGGCAACGACCTTATCCTCAAGGCAGAAACAGGGGGTGGCGTGCAAGTTGTCGTAGAGGGATATTTCGCAGCTTTTCCTCCTCCGATACTGACGATGGAATCAGGCAGCCAGCTGTCGCCTGCGCAGGTCGTCTCCCTCTTGGAGCAAGGGGGAAACTTTGTCGAAAAGCACGCGGCGGGGGCGGAATGGATCGCAAAGGAGGCCGGCGCGAAGGAGGCGGAGAGCAAAGAGGAGATGCAGGCGATCGGCGAGATCGTCTCGGCAGAAGGGCTGGTGCAGGTGGTGCGCGACGGGATGGTGATGCGCTTGAAAGCGGGAGACATGATTTGGAAGGGGGATATCGTCAGTACGGGCGAGGGCGCAGAGGTGTTCATGCGCTTTACCGACAAGACGGAGCTTCGCCTGGGAGAGGATGCGCGTCTTACAATCGACCAATATTCGTACGACGAGGTGAGTTCTAGCGATCTTCAGGTTCTTTCGATCAGCGAGGGTGCGTTTTCGTATGCGAGCGGTTTGATCGCAGGAGCGAGCTCCACTTCCGCGAGGTTGCAGACGCCGCAGGGAGCGATAGGGATTCAAGGTGCGACAATTTTAGGCGATGTTGGGGACAATTACCTTTATGTGACGCTGTTGCAGGGCGGAATTGCCTTGTCGCAAGACGATCAAGAGATAGTTGCGCTGGAGGTGGTTTCTCAAGACGAACGCTTCGAAATGTTGCGTGTCGTCTCTAGAGACGGGGTGTCGAAGGTTACAACGGGTATTATCTCGATCGAAGAGATGTTGGAGACTTACAGCTTTTTGGATGGCAGCGAGCCGCAACTGCAAAAGTCGTTGACAGAGGCAAAGTTGCTACCCGGCAACAACGAACAGATCTACATCACCGCGCCGGTTGCAGAGGAAGAGGTGAGCGCACCTCCCGCTTCAAAAAAGGAGGAAAAGGAAGAAAACACAGAGGCTGACGAGGTCGAAAGGGAGGATGAACCGCTTGTTGCTCCGCAGTCTGTTTTTGTTTCTTCGGACACTCCGCTTGCAGCGAGTGAGTTGTCGTTTGCCGGCTCTAGCATTGCGGTGAATCTCGACATCGCTGACATTGGCACTGTTGCCTTTAGGGATGTTGCAGGACTTGTCTTTCGCCAAGGCGCGAATGTTGAGGTTGTTCGCCAGGAGAGCGGCGATTTCATAGTAGCGGGTGTTAGCGACCTGACGGGGGGGGACGGCGGCGACATTTTCGCGGGTAATGCGAGGGAAAATCGCCTTTTGGGCGGCGCGGGAGACGATACCTTGGGAGGTGGCGCGGGCGACGACATCTTGGATGGCGGTGCGGGCAACGACATCTTGGATGGCGGCGCGGGCGCAGACACCTACGACTTTCGCTCGGGCGATGCCACGGACACCATCACCGATGTTGCAGGGGATACCATGATCCTGCAATTCGAGGGTAATGCTTACATAGCCGCGGATTTCACCGCCTCTAACAACTTCCAGAGAGACGGCGATAACCTTGTCATCACCATCGACAAAGACAGCACCGATGGCATCACCGACCAAATAACGATCCTCAACGCCTACGATACCGACACCTCCACAGGAACGGGACTTGCTGCGTTCACCATCAACATAGAATTCGGTGTTCAGGGTAGCCATACTCCCGTGACGAATGACTTTTGGCATACTCTGACTTGAGCCTGACTTGACCGAGTTCTGATGCTCTGCCTCTGCCAAAAAAATATGGTTGACTTTTTCTTCTTTTCTTCCTACTCTACTTTCAACGATTCGTTTGGAGGAAGCGAGGGAGCGTGAGGGAAACGGGAGCGAGAGAGAAGAGGGAGTGAGGGAAGAGGGAGCGTGAGAGGGAAGCGAGGGAGCGAGAGGGAAGAGGGAAGAGGGAGTGAGGGAGTGAGGGAGCGTGAGAGGGAGGCAAACAAGTCAAAGGGAGTTCTTCTGCTCAGGCAGGGGCTCTTGGCAGACTTCCTAAAAAGCCTTTAAACAGGAGAGGTGGAGAAGTGAGTAGAGAAAAGAGCAAGGAGATGGGCGAGCAAACGCAAGAAGCAGGTTTTTCCGCTACTACAGGCGAGCAAGGAAGGCAAGCAGCGGAAGGTCTTTCTGGCGGCTCTTTTGGTCATGCCTCCGGCGATTCCTCGCTGGAAAGGCATGTCCTCTCTGTTGCGGATGCCGTTTTGCAAGGCAAGGAACGAGGCGACGCAACAGAGGGTATCGTTGTTTTGCCTCTGCCTGAGTTTTCGTTTGCGCGCGGAGAGCTACGCTTCGTGCGCGAGGGCGACGACCTTGTCCTCAAGGTAGGAACAGGGGAGGGCGTACAACAAATTGTCGTAGAAGGATATTTCACAGCTTCTCCCCCTCCGACACTGACGATGGGCGCAGGTGGACAGCTGTCGCCCGCGCTGGTGGCTTCCTTCTTGGAGCAGGGAGAGTTTGCCCAAAAATATGCGCTGGGATGGCTGCAAGAACAGATACAAGGGAAGTTCGGCGCGAACGATGGAGGGATGCAGGCGATCGGCGAGATCGTCTCGGCAGAGGGGCTGGTGCAGGTGGTGCGCGACGGGCTGGTGATGCGCTTGAAGGCGGGGGATATGGTCTTGGAGGGGGACATCGTCAGCACGGGCGAGGGTGCGGAGGTGTTCATGCGTTTTACCGACAAGATGGAGTTTCGCTTGGGCGAGGATGCGCGTCTTGCGATCGATCAATACCTGTACGACGAGGTGAGCTCGAGCGGCATTCAAGTCCTCTCGATCATCGCAGGTGCGTTTTCGTATGCAAGCGGGTTGATCGCGGGAGCGAGCCCTGCTTCTGTGAGGTTGCAGACGCCGCAGGGGGTGATCGGGATTCGCGGAACGACGATATTGGGCGAGGTAAGGGAGGACGGACTTTCCGTTACGGTGTTGGAGGGCAGGATTGCCTTGTTGCAGGATGATCGAGAGGTGGCGGTGTTGGACGCATCGTTCGAGACTCTGCGTATCGTCTCTGGCGACGACGGAATTTCCCAGACGACGACGAAGATTGCTTCGGTCGCAGAGGTTTTGGAGACCTACGACTTTTTGGACGGCAGCGAGCAGCAGTTGCGCGCGCTAGAGGCGGGCGAGCCCTTGGAGGACGAGGGGGGCGGAGACAACGATGTCTCTGACGGCGAGACGGGTAACGAAGCTGGCGAGACGGAAGAGGTGGCGTTGTTGTCTGATGGCGGGGAAGTGTATATCGTTGCGCCTGTTGCGGAAGAGGAAGAGAGGTCGTTTCTCGACAAGGGGGAACGGGAAGCTGTGGCGGGGGTAGACGCGGAAGGGGAAAACTCGGAGGAGAGCTCGGAGGAGAACTTGGGGGCTGACGATGTTGTCGATGTCGAGGAGATTGTCGATGTTGCTCCTGCTCCTCCTATTGTTCCTGCTCCTCCTGTTGTTCCTGCTCCTCCTGTTGTTCCTGCTCCTCCTGTGGATGAGCTTGGGGCGGGGGAGTTGTCCTTTGCGGGTTCTAGCGTGAATGTGAGGTTCAGCTTTTTCAGCGGCATTGGCGTTTTTGACGAGGTTGCGGGTATTGTCTATCGTCAAGGCGCGGATGTCGAGGTTGTTCGCCAAGAGAAGAGCGAGGAGCCGGGTGCTTATGAGTTTTTGGCAACGGGCGTTGTCGATGCGACGGGGGGGCAAGGCGCAGACACTTTGATCGGCGATGGGGAAGCGAATCGGCTGAGGGGCGGCGTGGGTGACGACACCTTAGGGGGCGGCGCGGGCGACGACATTTTGGAGGGAGGTGCGGGTAACGACATCTTAGGGGGCGGCGCGGGTGCGGACACTTATCAATTCCTG
>JABACB010000089.1 GCA_014237925.1 Alphaproteobacteria bacterium | reverse complement strand
TAATTTCATATTCGGATATTTTGTTTTAATGAAAAAATTGATGTGGGTAATTAGAAGCCCCCGATAGTCTTCTACCGTCGATATTACACGATCACATTCTGTTCACGCCTAAACGCCACTGGGTTACAATCCCCGAGGGCTCTAATCCCTGCAGAGCCATCCCCTCTAGGGCTGTAACCCTTGGAATTTTGTTGCATGCGATCAGAATGCTACATCATATTTCTAGTACGGCTTTTGTTTGATAAGACACCTATGAATTTCCAGCCTTGTTTGATTAGTTTTTCTGACAATACAGAATCTACTACGCTTGGGCTTGGAGTATTTTATCGACCTTGGGGTTTTCAAGTGTCTCTAGTATTGCTTCAAGCTCTTTTGGATTTGCATGTTGAATCTACACATGCGTTTTTTCTTTTGTCTGTACTGTGTCATCTTTCTGTACGATCTCTATGTCTAGATACTTTTCTGCACGTTTGAACGAATTGCGCATTGCATCCAAGAGATCTTCTGGTAGCATTATTTTGTTTGTAGCATATGTCACATCTCTGCTCTCACATGACCCATAAATAAGACACGAAAATCGTGTATGATCAATCTTTTTGATTCAGCAATTAAGAGCTATGTGTCAGGTGTGCTCGAAGAACGTATGGTCTTCATGAGAATCTCGGTATGCATCGTCGCGAACGTTTCAATCCGCACCTTCCGAAGAAGACGTTGTGTCACTCTGACTTTAACTTCCTACGACCTCTCGTAATAGTTTCAATCCACGTCCTCCGAAGAGGACGTTGTGTCGGACACGGGTGGCGCATGCCAGCATGCATATGATGTTTCAATCCACGTCCTCCGAAGAGGACGTTGTGTCCATGTAGAAATAATCTAACATCTTTCCTGCAGGAGTGTTTCAATCCACGTCCTCCGAAGAGGACGTTGTGTCTTGAAACGTTTTCCCAAGTGCCTGTATTATAATTTGGTTTCAATCCACGTCCTCCGAAGAGGACGTTGTGTCCACTCACGACAAGCTTACACAATATGCAACTGAAGTGGTTTCAATCCACGTCCTCCGAAGAGGACGTTGTGTCCAAGCGTGCAGGTATCAAGCAGCCCTCAAAGAAGTTTCAATCCACGTCCTCCGAAGAGGACGTTGTGTCAGCTCTACGAGATTAACCCCACATTGTGCACACATGTTTCAATCCACGTCCTCCGAAGAGGACGTTGTGTCAATTCGGTCTCACACGCTTTATGGTTGGCGTCCTATGTTTCAATCCACGTCCTCCGAAGAGGACGTTGTGTCCTGCCACATCCTCGACGGATAGACCACGTTTGAGCGTTTCAATCCACGTCCTCCGAAGAGGACGTTGTGTCTTACAAACGTGGTCGGTCATCGTGACTGCTTCCCTCTGTTTCAATCCACGTCCTCCGAAGAGGACGTTGTGTCAATTGAGGTAACTGGACATGAGTTGCGATAATGAAGTTTCAATCCACGTCCTCCGAAGAGGACGTTGTGTCTGACGTGTACGGACTCGCAGAAAGCAGATCAAGAAGTTTCAATCCACGTCCTCCGAAGAGGACGTTGTGTCGGACCGATTGTGACTATGCTAAACTGGATGACCAGTTTCAATCCACGTCCTCCGAAGAGGACGTTGTGTCTCTGTATTGCCAATGCCTCATATACAGCATCTTTGTGTTTCAATCCACGTCCTCCGAAGAGGACGTTGTGTCTTATCATTACTGCAATCGTGATGCGCCGAGTGTCGTTTCAATCCACGTCCTCCGAAGAGGACGTTGTGTCTTGCGGTCTATTGTTTCGCGCGTATTGCTGCCCTCGTGTTTCAATCCACATCCTCTTCGGAGGACGTGGATTGAAACAAAACAATTGGTTACACAGCATATTACAGAG
>JABACB010000088.1 GCA_014237925.1 Alphaproteobacteria bacterium | reverse complement strand
ATCTACAAAATTCGTCTTCAATACACAACTGCTGATTTGGTCACGGAGAAGGGTATATGGTCACCAATCTACAAAATTCGTCTTCAATACACAACTTAAAAGACTATGTCAAGCGGTTGCCCGATGTCACCAATCTACAAAATTCGTCTTCAATACACAACTGTACGGTTGCAGGAAGCTATTTATAGCTAGTCACCAATCTACAAAATTCGTCTTCAATACACAACTACAAACCCGCTGAGTGCCTGCGAACCAGCGTCACCAATCTACAAAATTCGTCTTCAATACACAACAGCACTCATTTCTAATGCTACCCCCACTAAGTCACCAATCTACAAAATTCGTCTTCAATACACAACAGCGTTTAAGGCGTCTGCTGCTGGTGTAGGGTCACCAATCTACAAAATTCGTCTTCAATACACAACGTTATTCTCACCACCTCCATCGTTACTCTAGTCACCAATCTACAAAATTCGTCTTCAATACACAACGGAGAGATAGGGGCAAGCAATTTGATTTGAGTCACCAATCTACAAAATTCGTCTTCAATACACAACTGTGAGTGATTCTAAGTTGAAAAAAGAGAAGTCACCAATCTACAAAATTCGTCTTCAATACACAACTATGAGTTGGAGAAGCGTGTCACAAGCGGAGTCACCAATCTACAAAATTCGTCTTCAATACACAACGGTAAGCTAGCCGACAGTGAGTCTGCAGTGGTCACCAATCTACAAAATTCGTCTTCAATACACAACAGGATATAGTGCTAGGCATATGTGAGAATTGTCACCAATCTACAAAATTCGTCTTCAATACACAACAGAACCTACCAAACAGCAGTTAAGAGACTTGTCACCAATCTACAAAATTCGTCTTCAATACACAACTTAAGAGGGTATGTAAATAAGAGAGCTAAAGTCACCAATCTACAAAATTCGTCTTCAATACACAACCTATCAGCGTAAGTTATAGCATCTGCAGTCGTCACCAATCTACAAAATTCGTCTTCAATACACAACCCTGCTCCCCAAAGGCGCACCAACACTCTCGTCACCAATCTACAAAATTCGTCTTCAATACACAACGGGAAGTTAGCCGACAGTGAGTCGGCAGTTGTCACCAATCTACAAAATTCGTCTTCAATACACAACTACGCGTTGTAGCTAAGTAAATTAACTTAAGTCACCAATCTACAAAATTCGTCTTCAATACACAACTAAAATTAGCAGATACATTTATTCGGATGAGTCACCAATCTACAAAATTCGTCTTCAATACACAACAGCTTGATTAATAGGAGCTTGCCCAGTATTGTCACCAATCTACAAAATTCGTCTTCAATACACAACTACTCTAGGATAGGAATGCTGTATTTCAAAGTCACCAATCTACAAAATTCGTCTTCAATACACAACAACCAAGCCATCTAACCTCTCCACATTCTGGTCACCAATCTACAAAATTCGTCTTCAATACACAACACTGCGCATCTTTTCCTTAACACTGATAAAGTCACCAATCTACAAAATTCGTCTTCAATACACAACTTAGGTAAAGGGGTTAGTTCAGTAAAAGATGTCACCAATCTACAAAATTCGTCTTCAATACACAACGATGGCATTAGCGATCTAAAAGCAATCTGTGTCACCAATCTACAAAATTCGTCTTCAATACACAACGGTAGCCAAGTCATAGACCTGACCTGAAAAGTCACCAATCTACAAAATTCGTCTTCAATACACAACTAATGGAACGCGATGTAATTCATAGAATGGGTCACCAATCTACAAAATTCGTCTTCAATACACAACAGTAGCTAAATAAACCCCACCATAAGTTCCGTCACCAATCTACAAAATTCGTCTTCAATACACAACGTAGCTAACCGCTTTGCAA
>JABACB010000087.1 GCA_014237925.1 Alphaproteobacteria bacterium | reverse complement strand
GATTGAAACTCAACGGGTAGCACAAACAAGACGCGGCCACCGGCAGACACAACGTCCTCTTCGGAGGACGTGGATTGAAACTAGTTACGAGATTAGGTAAAGTTGAAGAGATAGAGACACAACGTCCTCTTCGGAGGACGTGGATTGAAACTGTAAATGACGCATTGACTGGAGCAGGAAATTACAGACACAACGTCCTCTTCGGAGGACGTGGATTGAAACACAAACGACTATACGGGCTTGATCACATACGACAAGACACAACGTCCTCTTCGGAGGACGTGGATTGAAACGATAACTCGTTTTTGGTGATCAGTTACAAGCTCATCAGACACAACGTCCTCTTCGGAGGACGTGGATTGAAACCAAGCTGGTGGAATATTGTTGGGAGATTGATATTTGACACAACGTCCTCTTCGGAGGACGTGGATTGAAACGTAGCAAGCCAATGCCGGATTGTTTCAGCAAAAGGTGACACAACGTCCTCTTCGGAGGACGTGGATTGAAACTATGACGTGTGGTATGTTTTGCCTTAAAACTATGGGGACACAACGTCCTCTTCGGAGGACGTGGATTGAAACTGATTATTTTAGACGGATTTGTTTTATCCTCATTGACACAACGTCCTCTTCGGAGGACGTGGATTGAAACTTTTGAATCTACACTTTTAGCTGTAAATCCGTAAAGACACAACGTCCTCTTCGGAGGACGTGGATTGAAACGCTATTGGTCGTACACGTCTGTATGCCCTCTGATAGACACAACGTCCTCTTCGGAGGACGTGGATTGAAACTTAGTCGTGATGATTGTGAGCCTGTTGTATAATTGACACAACGTCCTCTTCGGAGGACGTGGATTGAAACACAAGTGACGTGTCCGTTGAATTTCCAGGTGACCAGACACAACGTCCTCTTCGGAGGACGTGGATTGAAACCTTGTATTCGGTAAAGCGTTTTAGAATGTCAACGTGACACAACGTCCTCTTCGGAGGACGTGGATTGAAACCAAAAGGAAGCGATAAACATGTTTGAGGGAATACAAGACACAACGTCCTCTTCGGAGGACGTGGATTGAAACTCGAATAAAGCAAATAATACTCATTTGTGTCCGTGACACAACGTCCTCTTCGGAGGACGTGGATTGAAACGTGTCGTGTATGAAGTCGGTGGTATTGACGAGGCAACGGATCTCTTATTGGGCGTCATCGCCAAGGCGGCGGGTGCATTATTTGACATCATCACAAACGTGTTCGCTTATCTTATTCAAGTCGATGTGTATAATTGGGGATGGTGGATTAATTTTGTAACACCGTTTCCGTTCAACCGCAAAGGTGGAATCGGGGAAGGTGTCGGTGCACTATATGGGGGGACCGCCGATAGTAAAACACCATATCTTGACACGGATAACATGGCCAAGGCATACGATGGCTCGGAGGGATTTACTGGGTCCGGTGGAAATTCGATTGGACCCCTTGACGGTATAACATTCTTTTTTAAATTTGACATGCGTATCGGTGGTCTACGGTTCCCGTTGACTGGAAACCTACCATTCGAGGTTATAGAGATTGACGGTGAATCCAACGTGAAAAAAGCCACGTTCAATTATAGATTTTTAGACGAGGTATCACGTATCACCATTCCACTTTCAGAATTTCGAACGTACCGTGCCCGTACACCAATCGGAATAAACCTCTCGGACGTAATAGCAAATGTGACATTACCAGAATTAAGCGTGCAAGAGGAGTTTGCTGACAATAAAACCAAACGGTGGATAATCCAGTTTGCCGACGCATACGATGACGCTGGACGATACAACCCTGGTCAACTTGATCTTTTACTAAAAAATGGATTTGCATCATTAATCGGTGCAACCGTTCAATTCATAGGGACCGTGGAC
>JABACB010000086.1 GCA_014237925.1 Alphaproteobacteria bacterium | reverse complement strand
CATCATTTCCATTTCCACCAACCACCAGTCTCTTAAGAGATATGTCATTTTCTCCGTAGAACAGTTCGTATTGACGAGCTCGAGTGTTATATTGAGAGATCGTCACGGAGTCGCTACCGACTTCGATGCGTATTTTACTTCCGCCTACTCTTGAGAAACTAAAATCATCGAAACCTGTGGCATCCTTGAATTGCAGATTGCCGTCGCCGCCGCCCACATCCCTTTCGATGGTGTCTGCGCCGCCGCCGCTTCTGAAGACATAGGTATCCACCCCGTTTCCGCCGTGGAGATTGTCGTTGCCCGCACCGCCGTGGAAGATGTCGTTGCCATCGCCGCCGTAGAGCGTGTCGCCGCCCTCGCCGCCGTAGAGCGTGTCGCCGCCCCCGCCGCCGTAGAGCTTGTCGCTATCCGCGCCGCCGTAGAGCGTGTCTACATCATCGCCGCCGTAGAGCGTGTCTACACCCCCGCCGCCGTAGAGATGATCGTTGCCCACGCCGCCGTAGAGCGTGTCTACGCCTTCGCCGCCGTGGAGCGTGTCGCTATCCGCGTCGCCGCTGAGCGCGTCGTCGCCCTCGCCTCCTCTCAGCGTATCGTCCCCTCCCAAGCCTGCCAGCAAGTCTGCTTGGTCGCTGCCCGTAAGCGACGGATCTTCGCCATCGGTTCCGACGGACAATTTACCAAGCACCGTGTCTTGGTTGCCGTAGGTTATGCTGTAGCGACCATTGGCGTAGGCATTTTGCAGAATCGTCACGGAATCGCTGCCGACCGCGATTTTCACATTGCCATCGCCATCAAGCGAGAAGGCAAAGCTTTCGAGACCTGTTGCACTTTTGAATTGCAACGTGCTTGCGTCTACATCGTTTTGAATGGTGTCCGCGCCGTCGCCGCTTCTGAAGATGTAGGTGTCTGTGCCCGTCCCGCCGTCGAGGATGTCGCTACCGATGCCGCCTTCGATGATGTCGTCGCCGCCCTTACCTTCGATGGTGTCATCACCCCCCAAGCCTTGCAGGGTGTCTGCCTCTTCCGTTCCCGCAATGTTGTCTGAGAACTCAGTGCCTTCCGAGCTGCTCTCAAAAAACAGAGGGTTACCCCCATCGTCTCCCTCGCCGTAGAAGATGTTGAAGACACCGTCCACATAATCTTTGATCGTCACGGAATCGCTTCCGACAATAATGGTGGCGATGTTCGTGTCAGAATCTAGCGATGAGCTGATGTCGGCACTTTGTGCGTTTTTAAAGTAGAGATTGCCGCCGTCGCTGTCGCCTTCGATGATGTCTGCGCCATGCCCGCTCTTGAAGATGTAGTTGTCTAATCCCTCGCCGCCCTTGAGGGTATCGATGCCCGCGCCGCCTTCGAGCGTGTCTACGCCCTCGCCGCCGTCGAGCGTATCCACTCCATCGCCGCCTTCGAGCGTGTCCACTCCATCGCCGCCTTCGAGCGTGTCCACTCCATCGCCGCCGTAGAGCTCGTCGTTGCCCACGCCGCCGTCGAGTTCGTCGTTGCCCACGCCGCCGTAGAGACGGTCGTTGCCCGTCCCGCCATCGACGATGTTGTTTTCGCTGTTGCCTGTGAGGATGTCATCTTTCACCGAGCCGATGATGTTTTCGATGTTTTCGGCAGCGGCATCTTCAAGGCTGTCGCCCGCAGCATCTCCGCCTGAGAACGCTCCTGTAGCGAGATTGGCAGTGACCCCATTGGCGGAGTTTTCGTAAGAGAGGGTATCGGTCCCCTCGCCGCCGTCGAAGGTGTCTCCCCCTGCGCCGCCTTCCAGAAGGTCGTCGCCCGCGCCTCCGAGGAGCGTGTCTGCACCGCCTCTGCCGTAGAGCTCGTCGTTGCCGCCCCTTCCTTCCAGCGTATTTGCTGCGCCGCTACCCGTGAGGATGTCGACTTCTACCGAGCCGACAATGTTCTTAAGGCTGACCCCAG
>JABACB010000085.1 GCA_014237925.1 Alphaproteobacteria bacterium | reverse complement strand
CAGAGCACCGCCGAGACAACCGAGACATAGAACCAGTCCAATGTGGAGCTGACGAAGCTTTTCCCGAGCTCAAAGAATTTGCCCGAGTAGTCTACATCCCAGACCGTAAAAGCGACGAACCCGAAGATCATGACCATCGAGGCGATACCCATGAAAGTATTCGCTCCTGCGAACAAGCCCGATTTCGCAACAAGATCTTCGGGTTTGGTATGAAGTTTTTTAGCCATGTTCGCTCTCTCCCAAGGTTCGGTGGCAAGATTCGATTCTCAATCCATTAAGCATAAGACACCCCCCCCAAAGACATCCTTTAGCCCCTATCGATTCCATTCCCATCGTAGAGCAGAAGAATTTTGTCTGTCAAGCAGGAAATCGCGGCTATGGATCGCGGCTATTGCTAGAAAAATCCTCCTTTTCGAGCGATCTTATGCGGTCTTCATTCTGCGGCGGCTTGGAGATTAAAAACTGGAATTGGGGGAGTGACATAAGGGGAGGGGGCTGCAACCGATTCTTCGTATCCGCGAAGCATCTGAAAACCGCCAATTTCTGCCATTCCTCTCTCTCTCGTGTCTCCCATTCTTCTCTGCCGACATCTCTTGTCGATATCCCCTCTCCATTCTCTCCATCCCTCTCCATTCTCTCCATCCCTCTCTCTATCCGCACCTTTTTCCCCTCGTGCGTGCTTCCGCTCAGATATCGCTTTGTAGACGCTCTTCCCTCACGACTGTTCTCTACGATGCTCTTCGCACGATTCCTTCTTTCACGATTCCTTGCCCAGCCTAAATCCTCCGAATCGCTTCCGAAAGCGAGACAACTGTCCCGCCTCGATCAACTTCTGAGCACCGCCAGTCCATGCGGGATGCGACAGAGGATCAACTTCCAAACGCAGCTCGTCGCCCTCCTTCCCCCAAGTCGAGCGCGTCTCGAATGTCGTCCCGTCCGTCAGACGAACAACGATACGATGATATTCAGGATGCAATCCCTTCTTCATAAAAAAATCCTCCGAATCGCCAAAATTCTCAAAACACTCCTCATGATCGATACTATAGACAAAGAAGCTCTGCAACAACTTTCTCGGAAACGGAAAGATATTTCTCCAATCTCGATGCCAAACAAAAGAATCCTCAAAAGCAAAAACATGCCGTATACTCCGAAAGACGCGCGTCCACCACAACGCGAACCCCGATAGGGAGAAAAAACATCCCCGAACCACGAGGCAGTCCCACGAGTTCCTATGGTGCGGATAGACTCAACAGGCTCTGTCGGAAGGGCGCGCGCGGGGGAAAGAGCGCGCAAGACCTCGCCCAAAAGCCGAGCTGCAAACGCGGACAGAGCCTGCTTTGCTCAGTCGCTGTCCGAGGCGACGGGAGCGGGGGCTGTCGATGCGTTGGAGACGGAGGCGGGTGTCGAAGGGGTTGTCGGCGATGTTGGCTTGCTCGCGTTGCAGGAGAAGGGCGTGCAGGGCGGCGACGAGCGTGCGAACAGGAGAGCGATCGTTTACGCAGAGGGTTTGATCGAGCGCTTGCAGGCGTTGCATGTGCGGTTGCTTTCGGGGGTTGTTTCGGAGGCGGAGCTGGTACGCTTGGAGGCTTATTTTGCAGAGGACGGCAACAGGGGGCGGTCTGTGAAGGATGAGAAGTTGCGCTCTATTTTGGACGAGATCGAGTTGCGTGTGCAGGTGGAACTCGCCAAAAAAAGACGATAAGAAAATTGTGGATAAGTACTTTTCGCGCTTGACAGAGGGGAAGAAAGGATGTTGAATCTTGTCAATTCTGTGAAAAATGTGATTGATTTCTCCGCCCCTTTCGCACGCCCAAAAGGGATATAAAAAATGAAAGTTTTGCATGCAGACAGTTTGGATAGCAATTTGTTTAAGGATTCTTTTGTTGATTTGACTGTGACTTCGCCTCCATACAATGTTGGCATTGCTTAC
>JABACB010000084.1 GCA_014237925.1 Alphaproteobacteria bacterium | reverse complement strand
CCATAATACCCGAAACAGAAAATATGACAATAGATGCTAAAATGCCACTTTATTTTTCGTCAGAAATTATTGATGAATTAAAATCAAATAATGCAAAAAATATTTCTATAAAACAGGATAATGAGAATGGCATAATAATTTCATATGTTGATAAGAATAATTCAAGAAAACAAATCACAGACTCAATAAAAAATTCTTTTCGATCAGATAATACATTACATGATAAAAATGCTCGTGTCGGATTAATTCTAAGTAAAAATAAAATAGTTTTTTCTTTACCTCGAAATTATTCAACAGTAGAATCAAAATCAAATCTCAATGAAACTCCAGTTCTTGATAAAGTGCGTATCAAAAATAATATGTCGCAAACATCGGATGTGGATAAACGTGTCTAGTTCAAATTCTGCGGATGCTACAGAGCATATTGATAAACTTCTAACAGCCAAATCAAAAAAAATATTAGAGTTAAGTAAACGTCAATTAGATAATACCGCATGGTATGATTTTTCATATTACGAATATTTTATGAATCCAGATTATCGTCATAATCCTAGATCACTAATTTCACCCCACGGTAGCAAGCATTTGAATAATAAAAAGACGAAGTACGGTGCATCACATGATTATTATGAAGAATCAAAATTTATATTCGATCTAGAAGAAAGAATTTTAACATCTATCGACCCACATGGTATCGATTCCCAGATATCGATCGAAATTAAGAATTTGTATATGGAGATTCTATTTACAAAATTTGCTGAATTTGGATTATATAATAGATTATTGGAAAAATATAAAAATTCAAAATATTTTTTGAGTGAATTAATTTTTAATTATAACGCATATGATATATTATCAGATTATGATACACTCAAAAATATTCTAGAATCTCCCCCCCATAATCAGTATCTTCACAGTATTATCTATTCCGATTGGCATTCTATAAAAGACCATATCACGGATAAGCATACACAATTAGATAAACCTAGTAATAATTTCAAACCCGATTTTAATGTGTTAAAACCTATGTCATATAATATTGGACTTAGATATGTTTATCGTCAAGAATGGCGTCCTTTAGGAATACAACGGGGCGAAACGGTTCGAAGTATATCATTAGGTCCAAAGCAAACTGAAAAAATCTCTAAAAAAATAATTCGTCGGACCAAAATAAATAAAACTTCAGAATCTTTAAAAACAATTGAAACAAACAAAGAATCTTCGGATACAACTAAAGATTCCTCTGAGATTGTCAAAGAAGCATCTTCAAACTTCGGATGGAATGTTGAAGCTGAAGCATCAGGAAGTATAGGTTTTGCTAAAGGATCTGTAAGTGCAGGTGCACATGGAGAATATTCTAAAAAAAGTAATTCTACAAGCTCTGACATATCTGAAAAAATACAAAAAACATCTAGTAAAGTTAGAGCCGAAACAAAAGTAATAATTAGTACTGAATCTGAAAATACATTTGAACAGTCATCAATATCTGAAATTCAAAATCCAAATGATGAAGTACCAATAACATATTATTATAATAAAATACAACGCCAATACGAAATATTTACTAGTATTAATGAAGTATCTGGAGTAATATTTGTTGCAGAGCCATTACCTCGCAAAATCAATGTCGAATGGGTACGTAAATATGATTGGATAATATCAAAAGTTCTTTTAGATGATTCATTTATGGACATTTTAATATCAATCACTCAAAACAGTGCTCCTAAAAAATTAGATCAAGGGGTATATAATAACCTAGACACATATTTAGAAAAGACAATTGAGAAAAAACCAGGTACAATTTCTGTATCCAACGCAGATTTATCACAAGGTGAAAAATTTTACCTTGATGCACAAAAAGAAATATTACAAAAAGAAATGGAACGAGAACTATTTGATCAAAAACAACAAAGATTATTACAACATATTGAGGATAATATACTTCATTATTGTAGATCTATATGGATGG
>JABACB010000083.1 GCA_014237925.1 Alphaproteobacteria bacterium | reverse complement strand
CGTCAGGCGCGAGCAAGAAGACGAGAAAGAGAAGGGGTAGCCACCAGTTCTGCGGCGTGAGACGGAAATGATAACTTGCGTCTGTCGACAGAACGGATACCATCACGCCTGCCAGCACAACCCCCGCTCCTCTGTGTCGGACGAAGAATACCAAGGTCAGACACAACAGCAATGTACCGCTAAACAACGATCCGAATCCCCGCATAAAAGAGACAGAGCGAAGGGAAGAAAACGGCGGCAGAGGAAGGAATTTTGTCCAAGTTTCTCCTGTTTGCGAAAACAGCGAAATCCACCATTTCTCGTAAGGCGACTTGTTGTAGAATCCTTTGTCCATAAAACCGCTAACGATGTCTTTTGTTGTCTTTTTCTTGGCGAAAGAAACCTTATGGTAGAAGGATCTTTCTTTCTGCCTAATCTCCACCTTGGCATAGGGAAAGAAGCCGAATAGGGCGACCCCCACGATCGTAGCGGCACTCCCTAACCCCACCAGCCGCAAGAGCGTCGTTCGACTTGCGCCGCGTCTGACCCCGTAAGCCAATGCCGCCAGCCCCAAGATGCCGCCGAAGACAGGCCCGTTGAACTTGATGTTAACGAGGAAGATGAGCAAAACGGCGATACAAAGGACTGTTCTCAGTCGTGTCCTTCGATTCTGTACCTTGTCCTCTAAGACAAAACAAAGCATGAGCAAGAAGACACTCAGCAGCGTCGAGACGAGCAAGCCGTCGACATGATGGCTGAAGAAGCACCATGTCGCGATGGGATTGAACGCAAGCAGGAACGCCAACATATTGCGCCAAGGACGGGACTTGGCACTCGACAAGCGCGGAAGGGTTGCCAAAAAACGCCTTGCGCAAAGAAAGGCTGCAACGACGGCAACAGGTGTGAAGGCGAAGCTTGCCTCGAAACTTTGTGTCCATAAGACGAGCGAGGCAGACAGCATCCAATGAGCCGCAGGGTAAGCGTAGGTGACCCAATGCTCATATTCCCAATAAGGGTTGACCCCCTTCAGTAAGCCAAAGACTGCCTTGTCATGGTAGTATCGGGAATCCCATCCCACATCCAAGGTGAACCTTGTCAGAGAAACCACGAGCGCGAAAGCCATCAAGAACAGCAACAGCGTTATCACCAGCCTCTGCCACCTTTCTTCTCGGTGAAGCATCACGACCGCGCCTCCCCACAACAGCAGCCCCGTAGGAAAGACCCAGCGACCCAAGCCGATACCCGACAACAGAGCCAGTGCCGCTGTCATGTATAGAACGGGCAGAAACAGCACCGATGCCGAAAGCAACAGCTCTTCGGAGAACAAACTCCGCACTCTTCTGCACACGTTTGCGAAAGGGGCGATCAAGGTCGACAAAGCATCAATCCATAGATGGGTCTTCGTGTCTCTGCCTTCTCAGGACATTCGGAAAGCAACGGCAAATTCACTCCTGTCAAACCGCTTTTGTAGTAATTGAAAAAAACTTTTCCAAAGATTTTGCTTTTGCCTTTGAAATTCGTATCAGGAACGACAAACCACCCTCCTTGTTGTTGTGCCTGTCGCACAACCTGCGACAGCGTAATGGTGTTGTTACCGTGAAACACAAGCCTTCCAACAGAGACATAAAGAAGACAAACAACAACAACGAACGCCACGGCTTGTTGCGCGCGCGACAAAAGGCTCTTCTTGTCGTCAGGCGCGAGCAGGAAGACGAGAAAGAACGTAGGCAGCCACCAGCTCTGCGGCGTGAGACGGAAATAGAAACTCACATCCGTCGACAGAACGGATGCCATCACGCCTGCCAGCACAACCCACGCTCCTCTGTGTCGAACGAAGAATACCAAGGTCAGACACAACAGCAGGGAGCCGCTAAAAAAGGAGCCGTAGCTATTCAGGATCAAATCCACTCTCAGCAAGGAGAAAGGCGGCAAGGGAAGAAGTTCATGACTGTCCTTGTGATGACCGGAAAACGTCGCAATCCACCACCTTTCGT
>JABACB010000082.1 GCA_014237925.1 Alphaproteobacteria bacterium | reverse complement strand
TCAACAGTCACGTCTCAACGTGACTCTTATAAAACCTCAGTTGCACCCTTCATCTGGGGTGCAAGTGAGGGACGCCAAAACAAGGAAACCCTGTCTTTGCTCACATTTTGCGGAGTCTCATACTCCGCAAAATGGGGCGGGCATCCGTGCCCGCCACGATCTTCTAATAACAACCTGTTTTTAGTAAATATTCACTACAACGATAGCTAATACCTACTAGTAGCGGCTCCTGTTTTTAGTAAATATTAGCTAAAACTCCTGATTTTCTCAGTGGTTTGCCCCTATCTACCTCACCTTAGGGCGTAGGGCATCTATCTGGATTAGCTGGATCGACTGGAGTTGGGACCTGAGGAGCTGTCTGTCCACAGAGAAGCAGATAGATGCCGTTGGAATCCGCTTGATTGGAACGAAGCGATGGGAACTGATCAGAGCCACCAAAATCCCAGTCATTAGTCGACCAGCCATCGTAGTGATGAAGGTCGTTACACATACTGGTCACAGAGTCCCATGTCCCAGCCGCGTCTTGGCATTCCATCTCATTTGCAAATGGCCCTGTCGATAGCACTTCAGAGGCAAGCTGTAGCTGTTTCAATGTCCTGCCAGTACCGATCGTATTGGAAGTTCCTTGATTGAGGATGCTTGCATCGCTGTTATAGTAGCTACTTGTAATCTCAGTTATATCCTCTAGATTTTCTGCTCCTACAAAAGCGTTGGCTTGGTTACTCCCAAGCCCGCCATCGACATTCCCCGCGGCATAGCTATTGATAATCTTATTAGGCCCAAGATTGGCTGTGAAGTTACTAAGACTATATCCCACAAGCCCACCGACATCGTCATCTCCGCCCCCACCATTGCTATTCCCTCTAGCATAACAGTTATTAATGGTGGCTCCAATACGATGTTCCCCTACAAGCCCGCCGACATTGTCATCTCCAGCTCCACCATTGGTCTCTCCCGTAGAATAGCTGTTCAGGATCATGTTTGTTTTAATGCCATGCTCCCCTACAAGCCCGCCGACATCGTCATCCCCAGCTCCACCATTGACTGTCCTTGTAGAATAACTATTCTGGATGATTCCATTTCCGTTATTCCACCCTACGAGACCGCCGATCTTGTCACTCCCAGCTCCACCATTGACTGTCCCCACTGTAGCATAGCTGTATTGGATGGTAGAGCTTTCAGAAAATCCCACAAGCCCGCCTACTCGGTTATTATCTCCGTCCCCACCATTATTGACACTCCCAGTAGCATAGCTGTATTGGATGGTAGAGTCTTCAGAACGTCCCACAAGCCCGCCGACATCGTCACTCACAGCTCCACTATTGACATCCCCAGTAGCATAGCTGTATTGGATGGTAGAGCCTTCAGAACGTCCCACAAGCCCGCCTATACTCTCATTGTCATCGGAAACAGTGACTTCAAGATTAGAGGATACATTATCGATCATCCCTAAATTGAGAGTACCCGCTAAGGTGCCTATATTTCTCCCAGTGACATTAGTAACGCTTCCCCCTACGAATTGGAGGTTTCGGACAGTACCGCTTAGGATGGAAAAAAAGCCCACATTAATACTATTGCTTGAGATCGTGAGATTCCGAATCTCGTTATCATTTCCATCTAAGGTGGCTCTAAAGTTTCCAGATATGGGAGTCCAATCTCCACTCAACAGAGACAGATCGATATGATCCATTAGTTCATAGCCATTGCATTCAGTAATATTGTTGTTACCACCACAGCCAGTATCATCTCCTTCATCTCCAGAATTGCTAACATAGCTTTTACCTTCAAGATCGTTTCGTATGTTGTCCAGCATTGTTGAGTCAAAAATTTCTATCAGACCATTGCCGTCATCGTCTACATCACAAGCATCTCCATAATCATCACCATCTAAATTATCTTGAGGATCACCTTGGTTGTCTGGAGGGTTGGAGACAAATGGGCAGTTGTCGCGTAAGGTCTGAGCATTGGGGAGGTTCGTATCAAAGATTCCATC
>JABACB010000081.1:1720-2058 GCA_014237925.1 Alphaproteobacteria bacterium | reverse complement strand
GGCGCATTTTCAGACTCGCTGAATCTGCTGGCTTTACATCATCGATAACTTGGCTTACGTATTCAGCAGCTGTTACAACATATTGTGAATCAGTTGGTTCAGATTTTACATCAGATGATACTGAAAACGTTGCTGTACTTTTTTTGTATCCATAAAATACCTCTATCTCGTATAGTCCATCTAGACCGCATACGTTTCCGCGCAGCGGCACTTTATCCATTACAAACGTTCCATCCTGCAGTGGAAGAATTTGTTGTATCTGGCATATGTCACCTCGAGGATTTGTAATTTTCAATATGAGATACGAATTTGGTTCTGGTATCCCAGCATTACCGTAT
>JABACB010000081.1:0-1710 GCA_014237925.1 Alphaproteobacteria bacterium | reverse complement strand
AACTCTCCAAAGCTATCAAGCAGTACGATGCCGCTAGATTGCGCTCCCACGTATGCTGGGGCAAGGAGAATAGATGCCATGAATACGGCAAGTATTTTTTTCATGGCTCGTGTGCGGTTTTTAGTTAATTAAGCGTTGATAGTTTACGTATGCAAGAGGCATATTTGTGCCTAAAATATGTACTGACATAATTGAAGATCCCGTAGTTGATTGTGCCTAATTTCGTTCTTAGAAATTCTGTCCGATTTACAATGCTTATAGAATCTTTGATCAAGATGATCTGATATTATAATCATTTTTACTGTAAGATAATATTATACGGATTGAATATACTTACACTTGATACCCATCCATGGATTATGCGAACAATCGCATCCTCACTACGGATCAATAAAGAACTTTTGAAGACTGTTAGAAAATGTACCATTGGTAAAAAAATGAACCTTACATCGATTTGTATGAATCTTTGAGAATTGGACTTGAAAACAAATGATCAGTTTATTAACTTCTTATTCGGGATTTACATTATGAAACAATGTCCAAAATGTCAAAAATGGTATAATGATAACGATATTCATATTTGTGGATCATCCCGTGATGGGCAAGAACTTATTGAAAAACACGTTAAAAAAGATGATATTGGATTTAACTAACATAATCTACATTTTTCAGTAATAATTTTTTTAAGTAACTTAATTTTGAACCAGCCATATTGTCAACCAAATTTTTAATTTGAGTATTATTATTAATAAAAGATAAATAACTACTAAAAAAACTCATTGTGTTATCTAAGTCAATAACACCTCTATGTTCTACTATTGCTATATGCTCAAAATGATTCAAAAACCTCAATACTATAAACCATTCATTACTTTCTTCGGTTAAATCTAATTTTTCCTTTAGACGTATTTTATCATTTATTTTCCTAAAATCATCATCTCTCAATCTATCCAAAAAATTTAAACAAACTTGTACAGACGTTGCTCTAAATTGATGATCTATATGGTTAGCCTGGTGCATAGTTTGATAATAAATTACAGATAACAAACCAAACGTAAGTCCAGCTACAACAATTTCAAAATACAAACTCAGTGCTTCAAATCCTCCAATAACATCCAACATGGTGAGATATTCTTTCTCGATGATTACTCGTATTGGTTCTGTCCCATTCATCACTAAAATATCCCAAAATCAGTATATAACTACGCATACACATCCACCGATCCTTAACACCCCTGCGCAACCCTCGGAGATTGAACATGCCACGATCCGTTCAATGAGGATACTAGAAAATGATTCAAGGTATATCTCATGTCCAAAACAAGTGTTCAAATCCCAAATTACTACCCTAGTTGAACACATGGATGAAAACACTCGAAAATTGACTAATGTATGAACCGCGATATATAATAATAGATGGGGAGAATTGATTATTTGTGAGAGATCAAATACCTACGGTAATTTCACTATTTTCAGGTTGTGGTGGAATGGATTTAGGTTTTAAACAAGCTGGATTTAAAATTTTGTGGGCTAACGATTTTTATAATTATGCGGTTGATACATACAAAAAAAATATTGGCGATCACATAGTTCAAGGTAATATACAAAATATTCCCAGTGACGACATACCAAACGATCCTGATGTTTTGCTGGGGGGATTTCCATGTCAAGGTTTTTCAGTTGCGAATACAAAAAGAGATCCTAATGATG
>JABACB010000080.1 GCA_014237925.1 Alphaproteobacteria bacterium | reverse complement strand
AAATCTGATGCTGCCAAAGATCCGCGCGTAAAAGCAAAAATAAAAAGACTGATCGGTTTTTTTAAAAAATAATAAAAATTTTTTATACTTCATTTTTACCAAGAAAAGTTGACTTTTTTTGTAAAAATGCTATAGAATGCACGACAGAGCATAGGAGCAGCCACAGAGCCAAGGAGAGGAGGCGAAAATGCTGAAATATATCAGTTTCTACGGAAAAGCCCCCCGAACCGAATACTGGTGTGTAGGATTGATCTCTTTTGTGCTTTTATTTCCTGCCCCTTTTACTCTAGGAATTGTGCTTCTTTCTCTTCTATTGGAAAATAATGAACTCGAATCTATCCATTATGCTGTTGACATTGTCAAGTATGTAACAGCTGTTTTATCGCTATTAGCTGTATTTTTATTTTTATCAACTTCTGTGCGCCGTTGTCGAGATGCAGGAAAAAACCCATGGTGGATGCTGTTGCTAATTGTTCCGTTTGTCAATATCGTTCTCCTCATTCTTTTAGGCTTCCTAAAATCTAGCACACCTCGAACAAACATGTGAAATTAAAATGGTAGCAAAAATAAAAAAATACTTCAGTTTCTACGGAAAAGCCACCCGAATCGAATACTGGTGTCTGACCGTAGCGTCGGTCTTTGTGCCATTGTTTGTGATGGGCATAATTGCTTTATCGTTTATAAATTCTCCGCAAAGAATTCAAAACATTGAGCATTCACTAATCCTTAAAGTAACTTTTCATTTTTTGGTGATATTTTCTTTATGGGTTTATTTTTCTACTGCTGTACGTCGTTGTCGGGATGCTTCTGTCAGCTCATTCTATGTGTTCCTCGTGTTTGTCCCCTATACACGCTGGCTTTCTGCCTTGACCATCGGTTGTCTCAAGACAGACGAAGGTAAAAAAGACGATTTATTTGGTGACAACGAAAAAAAAATGATAAAATCTCCCTCTGACATATGGAAACAATTGTCACCAAGATGGACAAAAGAAATAATAATAAAAACAATAGTAGAAACGATAAAGTCTCCTTCTCACTCATGGAAAAAATTGTTGGCAAGATGGACAAAAGAACGGAAAAAAACTCTTCTCTATCAAGGCAGAATCATGCTACTTTGCCATGCGAGAGTCGCTTTTGTGACCGCGTCAATCGTTTTTTGGCTTTGGACAACATCTATTGCCATTCAATTTTTTAGGACGCTTTTTCTTGTTGCCTTCTACGGCATCAGACACATAAAATAGCATCCCTTCAATCCATGCCTGCCTTGCCCCCTGCCGTCCGTAAAACCATCCAACAACTGACCCTTGCGTTGGTTCGGTTGCGCCCATGGTGTGGAGCGGTCATGGCGCGTTGGGCATGGTTTCTGCGCATTAATGTTTTTTTTGTTGTTGTTTTTACAGTGTCTTGGGCAGGAGTATCTCATTGGGCGGACATTCAATACTTTGTTCTGAACGGCTCACCTTCAAAATCCGTAACCGTGCACATTGCCGAAGAAGAAGCGAGCGATCTGTATCGACAATGGAAATATAGCCGTTACAACGATTATCTTAAACTTCTTTTGCTTCGCGTAGAAGAATTGCATCGACTTTATCCGCAAAGCCGAGCTATCAAAAACACTTTGGATAAAATGTCAGACAGGAAAGCAGTTTTTTTAAAACGCAGCAACAATCATCCATTTTTTATTTTTAACTTTAAATTTTATGTAAGGTCTAAATAAAATTCGCTGTTCGAGCCTGTGATTCTGTCGTCGCCTGCGCCTGAGAACAAGGCTTCGAGCCCGTGCGAGGCGAGCGACAAGGCAAGCGACGTGCCTTCGTCCGTGTAGATGGCGATATCTTTTCCTAGCCCCCCCTGTACGCTGCCTTGGGCGAGGTCGGCATCGTCGAACAGGATCACATCGTCGCCGTCGCCGCCGAACAAATGGTCTGCGCCGTCGTCGCCTACGATCACATCGTCGCCGCCCTTGCCTGCGATGCGGTCGTTGTCGCTTCCGCCGAACAGAATATCGTTGTCTTCGCCTCCGAAGATACGGTCGCTGCCCGCGCCGCCATTGACGAGAACACTGACCGCGCTCG
>JABACB010000007.1 GCA_014237925.1 Alphaproteobacteria bacterium | reverse complement strand
TCGCGCAAAAAGTACTTCTCCAAAGCCTTGCCGTTGACCTTCACCTCACCACCTCCCGGCTTGATCCAAACCCGCACCACAGAAGTCTTGCGCTTGCCCGTCGAGTAAGAACGACCGAGCTTGTCATGCTTCGCCTCATACACAGGAGCGACAACCTCCACAACCTCCGTATTTGCCCCAGTCTTTGCGACTGCCCCAGTCTCTGTGACTGCCCCAGTCTTTGCGACTGCTTCGAGCGATGCCTCGTCTTTGTCTTTGCCCTTCTCCTCGTCCTTGTCTGACGCATCCTCCTCAGCTGCGGCTTCTTCGTCTGTCGTCCGAGCTGCTCTCTGCTGCAAGGTCGCCATGGCTTCCTTCAAGTCGCTCGAAGTGCCACCCTTGTCTTGCTCCGAGAGCTCCGCCGATTCCTGTTTTCCTTGCTCTTCTTCTTGCTCTTTTTTTCGCTCTTGCGCTTTCTCTTGCGCTTTCTCTTGCTCTTGCGCTTGCACTTGCTCGTGCTTTTGCTCTTTTTCGTCTGCCATGTTCTTGCCCTGCCTTATCGCTTGCTGTTCTTCGCGCTTTGCGCTGCAAAGTCGACCACTTTGGGCTGCTGCGCTCCCTGCCTGTGCGTCTCCCCCCCGTACAGGCGCAACTTCCTCAGCTGCGCTCTGCCCAAAACACCGCGTGGCAACATGCCCTTCACCGCATTTCGCAAAATATCCGCCGAGCGATTCTTCTCGAACAGCTCCTTCACGCTGCGAGACTTGATACCCCCAGGATACCCCGTATGACGATAGTACAGCTTCTGCTGGCGCTTGTTGCCCGTGAAGTGCAAATGATCCGTGTTGACAACAACAACATGCCGCCCGCTATCCTGATGCGGGCGAAAGGAAGGATTGTCCTTGCCGCGAAGACAGCGCACGATCTCGCTCGCCAACCTGCCTACGACAAGGTCGCGCGCATCGAACAACACCCAATCTTGAGCCTGCTCTCGTGCCTGCTTTTCCTCCTGCCGTTGCTCCTGCCTTTGCTCCTGCCGTTTGGCTCGCGTTGCCACAGACTTTTTCTCTCGCGGTTCTCGCTGCGACTCCTCCCCCTCCCCCTTCGATGCAGAGGAAGAAACAGAAGACTGTCGAGAAGATGGCGGTTCTTTAACCATAGAAACCTTGTTAAACCTTCTGCGAAGCGCTGTCAAGCGTTTTTCGAAAAGTTCTTCGCCCTCGAACGCTCACAAGGAAGGAGGAGGCTGATACACCTTGCCCTCTCGTGCCTTCTGCGCGTCAGGAAAACGCTTGAGGAAGTCCTTCACCAACGCGCGACCGCGCACACGCTCCGTAGCCGACATGCGTTTCGTGACGGCACGCAAAGCCCTCCTCGCCGGCAGATAGTCCTGGACGGCAGCCAAGAAAAACCACTGGAAAGCCCGTTCGTCGTCTTGTGCCACCTCTTCCCCGCGCGCATAAACCGTCCCCAAGTTGTGTTGCGCCGCGGCAAGCCCCGCATCGGCAGCCTGCCCGTACCAGTAGCGAGCTTGGACAAGCTGCGGGCTTGCCACTCCTTTGCCCTGCTCCAGCATCGTCGCAAGAGCAAACTGCGCCTCCGCCACCCCCTGCTGCGCCGCCTTTTCAAACCACGAAAACGCCTCCCGCTCGTCATCTACGCTCGTCGCACTTTGCAACAGATACCAGCCGAGGTTGTAGCGCGCCTCGGCGTTGCCGCGCTCGGCAAGAATCTTCCAGTCTCGAAGGCGAGTCGAAAGCGTCTCGTCACGCGGAACGATGACGATACAGGCGCTTGTCAACAAAAGAAAAGCCGCAGAAAAAAAACACGTCGCTACTTTCATACGAAACCTCCTCATACAGACAACTCAGATGATACAGAATTGTCGCCATCGATGGCATGGAAAAAAGAACCGCACACTCCCCCGACGCTCGAACCCGTCTTGCCGCAAGGCTCGCCTGCAGCGTTGCGAAGAGAGAAAAGCCCCTCTCCCGCCCCTTCGCTTTCGACAACGGCTTTGTGGAAGACATGCCCCGAAAAACGACGGCTTGCAAAAAGCGCGACGCGCGACTCGGCGGTTGCGTAAAAAAGGCGCGAGCGACCCCTCTTCTCGCCCCCGGTTTCACCCCCGGTTTCACCCCCGGTCTCGCCCCCGGTCTCGCCCCCGCTCTTGTAAGAAACCGAAAGCGGCAGAAGGTCTGCCATGGCATGACGCACCCCCTCGGCATCGGTCAGTCCCTTGCCGAGACAGATGTAGCCGCCGCACTCGCCGTAGATGCGCGCTGCTCCCCTGCTGTTCGAGCCGTGCGCAGCCTCACGCAAGCCTTGCAAAAAACGATGCTTCGAGCCGAGCTCGGCTGCGCTCAGCTCAGGATAGCCGCCTGGCAAGTGAATCCATTCGACATCCGACGGCGGCGCTTCGTCTGCAAGCGGAGAGAAAAAAGACACCTCCGCGCCTGAGCGTAGCCATCGCTCCGCTTGAGCAGGATAAAAAAAACGAAACGCCCGATCGCGCGCCACCCCGATACGCTGCGCAGGCGGCGGCAGCAAAAAATCATCGCAACAAGAAGGCACAGAAACAGAACGCGCGAAGTTCAACAAACGCTCGATGTCGGCATTGTTCGAAAGCCACGCAACAGCCCGCGAAAACAAATCCTCCAGCTCCGAAAGCTCTTCCGCCTGCACAAGCCCCAAATGACGCGACGGAAGAACAAGACCTTCCTCGCGCGGCAACAATCCCAACAAGGGCGTGTCAGGAAAAGCTCGCCGCAAAGCCTGCTCCACCCCTCGCGCATGGCGGGCGCTTGCAAGGTCGTTGACAAGTAGCGCGAAAGGCGGAGGTGGCAAATCCTCGCTCGACCCCGTCACCGCAAGAAGAGGATGCAAAAAGCCCTGCGCGCTCGCAGCCACCGAAGCTCCGCCGCAGTTCTTCGCAGACAAAAGCAACAGCACAGGAAGCCCGTGCCGCGCTGCAAAAGCATAAGCAGAGCCGCTGTTACGACCGTCGGCAGCACCGTCGAACAACCCCATCGCGCTTTCCACAACTAACAGGTCTGCGTCGCGCTCGCACAGCAAGCTCCAAACGCCTTGCTGCGAGACCTCCCGCATCGCCCAAGCATCCAAGTTCATGCAATCTCTGCCGCTGGCACGAGAAAGAAATTGCGGATCCAAATAATCAGGACCCAACTTGCAGGCTTGCACTCGTTTGCCCTTGCTACGCTCCGATGCAAGCAGCGCGCAAGCGAGCAGAGTCTTGCCAAGCCCTGAACGCCCTGCTGCAATCAACACCGCGGGAGGCGAACGCATCATCGTGTTTTCTAGTCGCAAGAGAATCTCAAGGGGCTACGTTCAAAGGTCTACGCTCAAAGGTTTGCTCTCAAGGGTCTACGCTCAAAGGTCTACGCTCAAAGGTCTACGCTCAAGTGTCTACGCTCAAAGGTCTGCTCTCAAGGGTAGAGGTCGCCGCCACAAGTGGGCCTGCTCGCGCCCGTCAACGCAGGATAGGCGCTCGGCAGACCGCGCAGACGGCGCACCGCAAGATAGGCAAAGGCTTGCGCCTCCAAAGCGTCGCCGTCAAACCCCAAAGCATCGATCGGAAGCGCTTCGCTCGAATGTGTTGTCCCTTGCCCTTCCTCCGCCAACGTTCGTCTCAACCCCTCCACAATCGCATGATTCTTGCGTCCGCCGCCGCACAAAAGCCACCGCATCGGCTTGGTGGGAAAAAAACGCCGCGCAAGCCACAAGCTTTCCACAAGAAAAGCCGTCAGTGTCGCCGCACCCTCCTCCAAAGACAAGCCAGCCTCTTCCAGAGGCGCCAAGGAAAAGTGGTCTCGATCGAGCGACTTCGGAGGAAGCAAGGCAAAAAAAGGATCGGAAAGCAATCTCCGCAACGTTCGCGCGCACACCCTGCCCTTGCTCGCAAACGCTCCGTTCTTGTCGAAAGCCTGTCCTGCGCAGCGCGAGACCCAGTCGTCGAGCAGAGCGTTGCCCGCGCCCACATCGAAAGCGAGCATCGATTCATCGCCTCCCTCCTCCTTCTTTTTTTGCGGCGCAATCCAAGTGACATTGGCAACGCCTCCGATGTTGACGAAAACCAGCGAACGACCGCTGGAATGCTCGCCCGAAAAATCTTCGCGCGCACGCAGCTGACGCGCAATAGCGCGGTGGTAGAGCGGCGCAAGCGGCGCACCCTGTCCGCCATACTCCATGTCCTTTTGGCGAAAGTTGCACACGACACGCGTTTGGCAACGTCGCGCAAGCCGCGCGCCGTCGCCGATCTGCAGGGTTTGCCCTCTTTCGGGGGCGTGAAAAACGGTGTGACCGTGGAAGCCCACAACGCCCAAACGAGATATCTCCTCCTGCCTCCCCCCCATCAGCTCCTTGATGGCACACAAGGCGATATCCGCCAGCTCCGAGCCCAGTCGAGCAGCAAGCAACGACGCCTTGTCTTTGTCTTTGTCGTTATCGTCCTTGTCTTTGTGGTCTTTGCTGTCGTTGTTTCGCTCTTTGTTTTTGCACACGCACAAGCGCGCGAGCTCTTGGCGAAAGCTCTTGTCGTAGGGCAGGGTGAGGCTTTGTTGACAAACGATGCGGTCTTCGCCGTCGGTCTCGATGAGGGCTGCGTCCATGCCGTCGCGCGATGTGCCCGACATCAAGCCTATCGCAAGCAAAGCACGAGCGGGGATTCAAGTGCTATCCGAGCGCCTTGTCGAACTCAGGCAAGGCCTCGAAAAGGTCGGCGACCAGCCCGTAATCGGCGACCCGAAAGATGGGAGCGTCGGGGTCTTTGTTGACGGCGACGATGATCTTAGAATCCTTCATGCCGGCAAGGTGCTGAATGGCGCCCGAAATGCCTACGGCGATGTAGAGATCGGGAGCGACGATCTTGCCCGTCTGTCCGACTTGATAGTCGTTGGTGACATAACCCGCATCGACGGCGGCGCGCGACGCGCCGACGGCAGCCTTGAGCTTGTCGGCGATCTTTTCCAGCATCTGAAAGTTCTCGGCAGCCTGCATGCCGCGCCCTCCCGAAACGACGATCCGCGCCGAAGTCAGATCAGGACGCTCGGAGGCACTCAAGGTCTCTTCGAGAACCCGCGCAAGATTGTGCCTTGCCGCCGCAGGTATAGGCAGCTCCTCGATAGCAGCCCCCTCCCCGCGCGCCTCCGCAGGCTCGAAGGCGCTCGTGCGCACCGTCAGAGGAATGACGCTCTCGCTGCTCTCCACCGTCGCAATCGCGTTGCCCGCATAGACGGGACGGCGAAAACGCTTGGCAGAAACAACCTCGATGATATCCGAAATCTGTTGCTTGTCGAGCAGTGCTGCAAGGCGCGGCATCAAATTCTTGCCGTAGAAAGTCGCCGCCGCAACAAGGTGGCTGAAAGAAGGCGCAACAGAAACGAGAGACGCCGCGAAAGCCTCCGCGTCCTCGTACGCAAAACGCTCGTCGCGACAAACGAGAACCTTGCCGATACCCTCAAAGCTAGAAAGGTCGCGCGCAACCCTGTCCGCCTGCTCAGGGGGGGCTGCGACAACGCCCACAACCTCATCCCCCACCCTCAGGCACGCCTGCAAGGCGCTCAAACTCGTGCGCAAAACCGACTCTCCGTCGTGCTCGACAATTAAAAGGACGGACATGCTCGTCTTGCTCCTTGTGGCTACTTGTTTGGTTTTGTTGGTCTACTTGTTGTCTGCTTGTTGTCTACTTGTCTTGCGCCCTATCTCGCGCTCAGAGTGCCTTGGCTTGCTTGAGCTTGGCGACAAGATCCGTCGCGCTCTCCACAAAAGTGCCGCTTTCTCGCTTCGCAGGCTCGACCACACCAAGCGTCTTGACACGCTCCTCAACCTCAACCCCCAAACCTTCGGGCTGCAAAAGCTCGATCGGAATCTTGCGCGCCTTCATGATGTTCGGAAGACTCGCATAACGAGGCTCATTCAAGCGCAGATCAACGGTGAGAACCGCAGGCAAGACCATCGCACGCACCTGCAAGCCACTGTCGATCTCGCGCGTCGCCACCGCCTCGCCGTCCTTGATCTCCAGCTTGGAAACAGAGGTCGCCTGCCCCCAGCCCAACAACGCCGCCAGCATTTGTCCCGTCTGGTTGTTGTCGCCGTCGATCGCCTGCTTGCCCGTCAAGATCAAGCCTACCCCCTCCTTTTCCGCCAGCCCCCTCAACAACTTCGCCAGCGTCAAAGGCTCGGTTTGATCAGGCGCTGCGACGCGTATCGCTCGATCCGCTCCGACGGCAAGCGCCGTGCGCAACACATCCTCGACTTTCACCCCTCCCACGCTCGCTGCCACCACTTCGCTCGCCACCCCCTTCTCGCGCAGACGAAGAGCCTCCTCCAAGGCGATCTCGCAAAAAGGGTTGAGCGACATCTTCACATTCTCCGTCTCAACACCGCTGCCGTCAGACTTCACACGCGGCGTAACATAGGCATCCACAACACGCTTCACCGGAACAAGAATCTTCACGATACCCTCTCAACCTCTCCATCCGTTCTTTGATCGTTTCAACAAGGACGCTTCACCCCCGCATCCCTAACCTCGGCAATCGCCGCGCCCAGCGATGCTAAACCGATTTTCCAACGCAAGCAACCCCATAGCAAGCGCGTGTAGAGAAACAGACGAGGCAACAGAGAAACATGCCTTCGCTTAATCCACATCCATGTCAACACCACGATCCATAACGGGTTCTGTTGCAAGTCTTCCAGCATGACGCGGGAGGGCAAGCCGAAGACTTTCGGCAAGCGTGCCAAAGGCTTCGCTTGCTCGATCGGGTCGGGAAAACCGTTGCGTCTGTAGAGAGCGCATATCTCTCCCATAAAATGAGCTGCGTACAAGGCATATCTGTTCTGCACAAAAATGCTGGCAGGATTCTTCCTGTAGCCGTAGAGAATGTCGGGAAGATTGGCAACCTTTGCCCGCTCTTGCATGCGGAAGATGAAATCTCTGTCTTCCGCGCCGTGCTTGAAGAAAGAACGATATCCGCCGACGGCAAGCGCAACCTCGCGACGATAAACAGCAGAGGCGGTGCACAATTTCAGACGCACCACTCGGTAAGAAAAACTTTGTGAAGACACCCTTGCCAAAGAGGGCAGACGAACATTCAGCCTTTTGTGGTCGGGCTCACCCTTGAAACGAAAGTACGAGCAGCCGACCATGCCAACCTCAGGATGCCGCTTCATGAAGTCGGTTTGCCGCTTGAACCTTTCAGGCAGCGAGAGGTCGTCCGAATCCATACGCGCGATCAAGGGCGCGCGCGCTTGCTCCAGTCCCATTTGAGATACGCGCATTAAACCTATGTTTTTGTTGAGAAAAATCGCACGAATGCGCCTGTCCTTGCGCGCGTACGCACGAAGCAGAGCGGGCGAGCCATCCTGCGACGCGTCGTCGATGACGATACACTCAAAATCGCCGAAACTTTGCCCAAGCATCGACTCCAAGGCGGTCGAAAAATACTCTGCGTTGTTGTAGAGCGGCATCACCACCGAGAGGAGAGGAGAAGAAGGCATCCTATGTCTTTTCCCAGCTGGGTTGTTGCCAAAAATCTCTGTGCCATACAGCGAGGTGTAGAAAACCGTCGAGACAGACACCCAAAGCCAATCCCAACGCCAATCTCAAAGCCAGGATGCCGTCAAGCTTGATCGCACGCAGAAGACAATTTAAGGCTCGATGCCACCCTCCCTTGCCCCCGATACGATTCCCTGCCAACCCCAAGTACAGTCGTGCGCAAGTGTCGTTGTCGAAGGGTTTCTCCTCCAGCCACTGGAACAACAGCTCTGTCATCCAACGCGGGTCTTGTTGTAAATCTTCCAAGCCTACGGAAGCAGGCAAGCCCAACGCTTGCGGCAAACGCGAAAGAGGCTTGGCTTGTTCGAGCGGATCCCCCTTGCCGCAACGTCTTCGCAACGCGCAGTAGGTTGCCATGATGCTGCCAGCCTTCCTGCCCGGTATGTTCTTGCGAAAAATACTGGAAGGGTTGCTACGATAGGCGTAAAGCTTGTCCGCAAGGTTGGCGACCTCCGTCCGTTCGTGCATGCGCAGCACGAAATCACGATCCTCCGCCCCGTTTGCAAAAAAGTCTCTGTAGCCTCCCGCTTGCAAAGCAATCTCTCTGCGGCACATGAGTGAAGGCGTACACAAAATCGTAGTTCTACCCGTTCGGTAACGATGCTGCTGCTCTCGTTTGCTCGGCAAAAAACTCGTACTGCCGAGCAAACGTTTGCGTCCTTTTGTATCTTCACTGAAGCGAAAGAAGCCACACCCCAACAACCCAACCTCCTCATGCTTTTGCATGTAATCGTGTTGTTTTTGCAAGCGCTCAGGTAAAGAAAGATCATCGGCATCCATACGGGCGACAAGCGATGTGCGCGTATGCTCAAGCCCTATCTGCGATACTTTCATCAAGCCATTATTTTTCTTCAAAAAAACAGGGCGGATGCGTCTGTCTTGCCTCGCGTAAGAGCGTAGCAGCTCGGGCGATGCGTCTTCGGAACCGTCGTCGACGACGATACACTCGAAATCTTCGAAGCTCTGGTTGAGAACAGACTCTATGGCTTGGGGAAAATGTTCGGCATTGTTGTAGAGCGGCATCACCACCGACACTTTCGGCATCCAAGACATGACAAAACGAACAAGTCCTCTAAACTTAAGGGCTTAAAGCAACTTTAAGGACAAGATCAGGCGCGCAACTTCTCGTTTTGTGGGTCGTAGGGGCTCTCGCCGATGACCTTTGCCGGCAGCTTCTTATCCAAGATCAACACCTCCAGCTCTGTTCCCACCTCGGCGTAGTCCGCGTCCAAGTAGCCCAGTCCCAGGCTTTGGTCGATACGGTGTCCGTAGCCGCCCGAGCTCAGGCGTCCGACCATCTCCCCCTCTTTCGCCCCTCCCTTCGCCCCCCCTTTGGCATAGACGGGTTCGTTGCCGAAGGGATCGGCATCCGTAGCCTCGATCGCCAATGTTGCAAACTTTGTTCGACAGCCCTGCCGTTGCTGCTCCAACAGCTTCTCGGTTCCGACATAGGCGACATTGTCCTGCAGCTTGACAAAGCGATCCAAACCCGCCTCCAAAGGCGTGTAATCCATCGTCAGCTCCTGCCCCCACATGCGATAGGATTTTTCGATGCGCATCGAGTCCATCGCGCGCATGCCCACCATCGCCAGTCCGTGCTGCTCTCCCTCTGCTGCCAGCGCGTCGAACAGCGCGTTTTGCGATTCGATCGGATGATGCAACTCCCACCCCAACTCGCCGACAAAGTTCACGCGCAAAGCGTGGATGTCCTTTTCCCCTGCCACCGTGATGTTTTGTGCGCTCAACCACGGGAAAGCTTCGTTGGAAAGGTCGGCATCGGTCAAGGACGAAAGCAGGTCGCGCGCACGCGGTCCGCACAAGACGAACGTGCCGCGCTGCAAAGTGTTGTTGACAAGCCTCAACGAATTGTCAGGAGGAAGACATTTTTTCAGCAGATCGTGGTCGAAACGCTCGGCAGCCCCTGAACTCACAATGTAATAGTGCTGCTCGTCCACTCTCGTGATGGTGAACTCGCTACGCACGCCGCCCGACGAATAAAGGTTGTGTCCCAGCTGGATCCTGCCATCCTTCTTCGGAACAGTGTTGGCGATCATCGTCCGCAGCCAAAGCCCCGCACCCTGTCCCGTCAGATCGAACTTGGCGAAACCCGTCAGATCGATAAGACCCACTCGGTCGCGGACGGCTTTACACTCCGCTCCGACGGGCTCGAACCAGTTCGAACGACGGAAGCTGTAGTGATCCTTGCGCTCCACCCCTTCGCAAGCAAACCAGTTCGGACGCTCCCAGCCGTAGCGCTGTCCCCAGACCGCGCCGCGAGCATCCAACTTGTCGTGGCACGGGCTCTTCTTCTTGTCGCGTGCTGCAGGGCGTTCTTCCATCGGATAGTGGACGACATAAATATGCTCGTAGGATTCGACATTCTTCTTTGCAGCGTAGTCCTTGTCCGCGTAGCTTCCGAAGCGGCGCGGGTCCAGCGGCAGCGTATCGACGGAAGCCTCGCCGTGGAGGATCGTCTCGGCAAGAACCTTGCCCGCTCCCCCCGCCGCCGTGATGCCGAAGCTGAAGCCTTCGGCGAAGTAGAAGTTACGCAAACCCCACGCACGCCCGAGGTAAGGGTTGCCGTCGGGCGTATAGGAGATAGGCCCATTCACCACATCCTTGATCCCTGCAACGCCGAAGGAGGGAACGCGATGCACCGCCGCCTCGATATGCGGCGCGAGGCGGTCGATGTCACCGGGCAGCAGCTCTCTGCCGAAGTTTTCGGGAACGCCGTCGGCAAAGCACAGCTGCGCTCCCCGCTCGTAGGGACCCAGGATGTAGCCCTGACGCTCCTCGCGCAGATAGTAGGAGGAATCGGGTTCGCGCAACACCGCCATTTCGGGCAGCCCTTGCTTCTTGCGCTCGATCAACTCGGGCACATCGTCGGTGACGATGTACTGATGTTCGACAGGAATCACCGGAATATCCAACCCGACCATCGCCGCCGTTTGACGCGCGTAGTTGCCCGTTGCCGCGACGACGATCTCGCAAACGATCTCGCCTTGTGTCGTTGTCACCAGCCATTCGCCGTTCGATTTCGCTTCGATCGCCTTCACCTCTGTTTGCAGACAGATCTCCGCTCCGCCCATCTTCGCCCCCTTCGCAAGCGCCATCGTGACATCGACCGGCGCGGCATGCCCGTCTTCGGGATGGAAGAGCGCGCCTAACAATCCTTCCGTGTTGCACAAGGGCCAGAGCTCTTTGATCTCTTTCGGCGAGACCACTCGGAACGGCACGCCGATCGTGTTCGCCGTACCGCAATAGTTGTGATACTCCTCCAGGCGCTCCTTCGTGCAGGCGAGGCGCAGGTTGCCCGTTTCGTGAAACGAGACCGCTTGTCCCGTCTCCGCCTCCAGTTGTTTGTACAGATCGACCGAGTATTTGTGGAGCTGTCCGACGCTGTAGGACATGTTGAAGAGCGGCAACAACCCTGCGGCGTGCCAAGTCGAGCCTGCCGTCAGCTCGGTGCGCTCCAGCAGGGTGACATCCTTCTCTCCTTGCTTCGTGAGATGATAGGCGACAGAACAGCCGACAACTCCGCCGCCGATAACGACGATACGCGCGTGAGTTTTCATAAGTTAACCTTCTCCGTAGTTGCGAGCAGCCGATAGATGCCGTCAACCTAGCATGCAATGTAAATTCTTTGCAACAGCTGCAAACCCCAAAAAAACTCTTTTGGAGACCCTTTCTTGAAGAGTCTTTCCTTGAAGAGTCTTTCCTTGGAGAGTCTTTCCTTGGAGAGTCTTTCCTTGGAGATTTTTTGTTTTGTTAAATTTTCAGAGCGGAATTCAGCGGCAAGCCTCAGCAGACGCTCCGCCAAAAGGTTAGGCAGTTAGGCAGAAAGGAGGTCAGACCAAATATCGGTGATGGCGATGAAATCGTCGCCGCTGTGACCGTGCGAGATACTGATCGTAAAGGCTGCGTTGCCCGTTCCCGTGTCGGGGTTGCTGTCGTAAGCACCTAAGATCGTGACTTTGTCCGTGATGTCGTCGTCGGGTTGCTTGTCCAAGGAAATGACAAGGTCGTCGCCGACTCTTTCAAAGACGGAGCTGTCGAAATCTTCCGTGTTGTAAAGACGACCTCGGAACCTTAAGAACATGACATCGTCTTCCTCGCGGGCGACATCGGTGATGGTATCGCTACCATCGCCAATTCTGAAGAGATAGGTGTCCGTTCCCGCGCCGCCGTCCAGCGTGTCGTCGCCGTCCAAGCCGTAGAGCGTGTCGCTGCCACCGCCGCCCTCCAGTCGATCGTTGCCGCCGTTTCCGACCAGCCAGTTGTTATTGTCATCGCCCGTGAGCCAGTCGTCGTGCGCCGAGCCCTCCACAACTTCGATGCTGGAGAAGGTGTCTCCGATGGCTTCGTTGCCGTTGGGCGCAAAGCCGTGCGTTCCGTCGAAGTCCTCCTGTCCCTCTTGTTCGTCGAGGTTCACCCTGACCCCTTCTTCGGCGTCTCGATAGTCGGCGTAATCGGTGCCTTCGCCGCCGTCGATGCTGTCTGCGCCTTTGCCGCCTTTGAGATGGTCGTCGCCCTCGCCGCCTCTGAGGTCGTCCGCACCTTCGCCGCCGTCGAGGGTGTCTACGCCCTCGCCGCCGTCGAGGATGTCTTCGCCTTCGCCGCCATCCAGCGTGTCTCCGCTCCCGCCTCCTTTGAGGATGTCGTTGCCCGCACCGCCGTCCAGCGTATCGACACCTGTATCACCTCTGATTCTGTCGTCGCCCTCGCCTCCTTTGAGGTTGTCGTCGCCCCCGCCTCCTTTGAGGATGTCGTCGCCGCCGCCGCCGTCAAGCACGTCGGCTCCGTTGTCGCCATCGAGGGTGTTTTCCCCGTCGTCGCCCACAAGCCAGTCGTCGTGATCGGACCCCTTGACATTTTCTATATTTCTGAGGATGTCGCCCACCGCCTCGTTTTCATTGGCTTGCAAGCTGTTTTCCCCATCAAAGTCCTCCTGCACTTCTCCTTGCAACAAAAGGCTTACCCTAACCCCCTTGCCCGAGGAAGCATAGGAGGCAGTGTCTTTACCGCGAAATTCGTCATCTGGGTGCGCCACATCGCCATCTGGGTGCGCCCCCCCGTCGATGATGTCCGCACCCTCGCCGCCCTCAAGCCAATCACTGTCGTCCCCTCCCTCAAGCCTGTCCGCACCCTCGCCGCCGTAAAGGGTATCGTCGCCCCAGCCGCCCACAAGAATGTCGTCGCCCTCGCCGCTGTCAAGGAGGTTGTCCTCGTCGTCGCCCGTCAGCCAATCTTTGTGGTTCGAGCCGACGATGTTTTCGATGCCGCTGAGGGTATCGCCCACGGCTTCGTTGCCGTTGGCATCCGCCCCTTCAAAATCTTCTTGTCCCCCTTCCAGATTGAGATCAATCCTAACCCCCTCCTTGGCATTGTGATAGAAGGCTCTGTCCGTTCCTTCGCCGCCTTCTAGGTTGTCCGCGCCCGCGCCGCCTTCAAGAAGGTCGTTGCCTTCCCCCCCGTCAAGATTGTCGTCGCCCGCACCACCATCGAGGAGGTCCCAATCGTCCCCTCCGTCAAGGGTGTCTGCTCCCTCGCCGCCGTAGAGATTGTCTGCTCCTACGCCGC
Organism: Alphaproteobacteria bacterium; assembly: GCA_014237925.1. Taxonomy (GTDB): domain Bacteria; phylum Pseudomonadota; class Alphaproteobacteria; order JABAAW01; family JABAAW01; genus JABAAW01. Next base: position 42,866 of record JABACB010000007.1, on the reverse strand, counting down.
CATCGATCATGTCGTCGCCCGCGCCGCCCTCAAGGATGTCGTGCCCTGTGTAGCCACGAAGGTCGTTGTTCCCCCCGTCGCCGGTGATCCAGTCGTCGTGCCTTGATCCGACGACGCCTTCTACATTGGTGAGGATGTCGCCCACCCCTTCGTTATCGTTGGCTTGTAGATCGTTTTCCCCATCAAAATCTTTTTGTTTTTCTCCTTGCAACAAAAGGCTGATTCTGACTCCTTCGTCAGAGGTAGTATAGAAGACAAGGTCTTCATCACCCTCGCCGCCGTCTAGGATATCTTCGCCCGCGCCGCCCGCAAGGCGATCATTTCCCGTGCCGCCGTCAAGAATGTCGTTGCCCGCGTCGCCCACAAGGGCATCATTTCCCGTGCCGCCATCGAGGTGGTCGTCGCCCTCTTCGCCCACAAGGAGATCATTTCCCGCACCACCATCGAGGGTGTCTGCGCCCGCGCCGCCGTTAAGTCCGTCGTCTCCCTCTCCGCCGTCTAAGATGTCGTCTCCCTCTCCGCCTTCAAGTCTGTCTTCGCCCTCGCCGCCGTCAAGCCTGTCCTCGCCCGCGCCGCCGTCGAGGATATCGTCGCCTGTGCCGCCGTGTAAGATGTCATCGCCCTCACCGCCCTCGAGATAGTCGATGTCCGCGCCTCCATCAAGAATGTCATCACCCTCCCCACCGTAGAGATCGTCGTTGCCCTCGCCGCCATAGATCTCGTCGTTGCCCGCACCGCCGCGGACAAGGTAATCGTCGCCCGCGCCAGCATTGATCCCGTCATCGCCCTCGCCACCGTCAATCTTGTCCGCCCCCGCACCGCCGTCGAGGATGTCGTCTCCTTCTCCGCCGTCAAGGCCGTCGTTGCCATCGCCGCCATAGATCTTGTCATCACCCGCACCGCCGCGGACAAGGAAATCGTCGCCCGCGCCAGTATTGATGATGTCATCGCCCGCGCCGCCGTGGACACGGTAATCGTCGCCCGCGCCAGTATTGATGATGTCGTCGCCCTCACCACCGTAGACATGGTAATCGTTGCCCACGCCAGTATTGATGATATCGTCGCCCTCACCACCGTAGACATAGTAATCGCTTCCCTCGCCGCTGTCGATCTCGTCGTTCCCCGCACCGCCGTGGACATGGTAATCGTCGCCCGCGCCAGAATTGATGATGTCATCGCCCTCGCCGCCTTCGAGCTTGTCGTCTCCTTCTCCGCCGTCGAGGATGTCGTCGCCCGCACCACCGTAGAGTTCGTCGCTGCCCGCACCACCCTCGATCCTGTCATCCCCCTCGCCACCGTAGAGATCGTCCCATCCTTCTCCGCCGTCAAGCCTGTCGTCTCCCCCGCCGCCGCGAAGTTCATCGTTGCCCGCGCCGCCGTCAAGGCTGTCGTCGCCCCCATTGCCCGTAAGAATGTCGTTGCCCGCGCCGCCGTCAAGGCTGTCGTCGCCCCCATTGCCCGTAAGACTGTCGTTGCCCGCACCGCCCGTAAGAATGTCGTTGCCCCCATTGCCCGTAAGAATGTCGTTGCCCGCGTTACCGACAAGATTGACACCGACATCGCTGGTGTTACCAGCACCGCTGCTGTTACCACCGCCGCCGCCGCCCGCGCCGCCGCCCGCGCCGCCGCCGCAACCTTCCAAAAACACGCCTAGTGCCGTCGCAGAAAGCAAGGCGCTCAACGCGCGCGTCCTCTTGTTGCGACGATGGGCGGGCAACGCATTGCCCTGCGTACTGTCAGAGTATGATGTCATCGATCTTGCTCCTTGATCTCCTTTCGCTGAATCCCACCACAACCGAAGGCTTTCTACGCCTCATCGGCTTGACAGAACTTCCCCCTTCTCCCCTCGTTTTCCTCTCCCCTCGTTCTCCCCTCTTTTTCCTCTCCCCTCTTTTTCCTCTCCCCTCTCTCCTCTCCGTCCCCTCCCCGCTCCCCTCTCCGTCCGCTCTCACCTGCTTTCCCCCTTGCCAATCCTCACGCAGGAATCACACGAATCAACCATGACGGAAGGTAGGCTACAAGGACAGAAAAGTCAACCTTAGTTTGCAACATCACAAAGTTTTTACCTTCGATTTCTCAACAAGTTCCGCTTGCAACAAGTCCCGCTTGCCCGACAGCAGCGATTGCGCCATGCTCTCCCCGTACAGCGACACAACAACGACGAGAAAACAATGAAGCACGCCCTGCTCTTTCCCGGACAAGGCGCACAATTCGTGGGCATGGGGAAAGCACTCGCCGCCTCCTTCGCCGCGGCGCGCGAAACCTTCCAAGAAGCCGACGAAAGCCTCTCCGAAAGCCTCACCGCGCTCGTCTTCGAAGGAAGCGACGCCGAACTGCGACAAACCCGAAACGCGCAACCCGCGCTCATGACGCTCAGCATCGCCATCTGGCGCGTGCTGGAACGCGAATTCTCCCTCGATTGGAACAAGGTCTCGCCTATGCTCGCGGGACATTCGCTCGGCGAATACAGCGCGCTCGCCGCCGCCGAAGTCCTGCCCTTCGAGCGGTGCATCCGCCTCCTCCGTCTGCGCGGCGACGCCATGCAGAGCGCCGTCGCCGAAGGCAAGGGTGCCATGGCAGCCTTGCTCGGACTCTCCGTCGAGCAGGCAGCCAAGGTCGCCCACGACGCCGCCGCCGAAACACAACAATGCTGCGTCGTTGCAAACGACAACGCCGTAGGACAGGTCGTCGTCAGCGGAACAAGGGATGCCGTCGACAAAGCCGTCCTGCTCGCCAAACAGGCTGGCGCAAAACGCTCCCTCTTGCTGGAGGTCTCCGCCCCCTTCCACTCCCCGCTCATGAAACCCGCAGAAGAGGTCATGCGCCAAGCCCTTGCGCAAGTCGACTTTCGGAAGGCGAGATTTCCTATCGTCTGCAATGTGACCGCAGAAGTTGAACAGAACGGAGAAATTTTGCGTGATTTGCTGGTAGAACAGGTCTGCTCAAGCGTAAAGTGGAGGGAGAGCCTTCTGAACCTTGCCTCGTGGGAAGTCGATCGCTTCTGGGAGATCGGCGCAGGCAGAGCGCTCTCGGGCATGGTCAAACGCACGGTCGAAGGAGGACAGAGCAATCCGGTGCTGACAACCCAAGAACTGGAGGCAGCAGCAAAAGCGATGAGCTAGACGCAGGAAACGGTTCTCGCATGATTCCCTTCTCGCATGATTCCCTTCTCGCATTGAGCGTTGACTAACCCAACGAGTAACCAATAATAAAAACCCTTGCTTCTTCTGTTAAACAATGTTACGCTTGGGTTACGCTTGGAGCAGAGTCTCTTCGAGCGTCAACATCGAAAAAGCCAACCCGTCAGCCAGCCCACAAAAACAGCCAACCAAAAGAAAAAGAGAGCCGCCATGTCCGCCATTCTCACCAGCCTCAACCGAACCCTCCTCGCCGGAACCGTGCTCCTCGTCCTGCTCGCGCTCCTGCTCGCGCAACTCGGAGACATCGGCGGAGAAAGCCGCGAATACATCACCTTCCTCTTCCGCTGGTCCCATGTCGCAAGCGGCGTCATGTGGATCGGACTGCTGTGGTACTTCAACTTCGTACAAATTCCCTCCATGCCCAACATCCCCGACGAACAAAAACCCGCCATCGCAAAGGTCATCGCCCCCGCAGCGCTCTTCTGGTTCCGATGGGCGGCGCTTGCAACGCTGGCAACAGGAATCATCCTCGCTTCCCTCAACGGATACCTCCTCGAAGCGCTCGTCTACCTCGGAGCCCAAACCGACGTAGGACACACCGCCATCGGTGTCGGCATGTGGCTGGGAATCGTCATGGCCTTCAATGTCTGGTTCATCATCTGGCCGTGCCAAAAAGTCGCGCTGGGAATCGTTCCTGCAAAATCTCCCGCATTCAAAACTTGCTGCGCAAGGCGTGCCATGCTCTTTTCGCGCATCAACACCCTCCTCTCCATTCCCATGCTCTACGCCATGGTCGCCGCCCAGACGCTGTACGCCGTCTCGTAGCGCGAGCCACTCAGTGTCGTGACCGATGTCGCTCAAAACCCGCTGTTGCAGCGCAGTGTCGCGCAGAACCCCTTTGCATCCGCAACAGCCTTCGACGGAAAGCAGCATGTAACCTTTCAGATCGACCGACAGCTCTTCGCCGCATCCATGGAAGAGGTCGGCGATATCGTCGACGTCGAAGAACTCACGCCCGTGCCGCGATCGGACAAAACAATTCGCGGACTCATCAATGTCCGAGGAAGAATCCTCACCCTCATCGATTTGCGCGCATGCTTCGGACAGAAAATCCTTCCTTTCCGAAAAAACGAAGCCGCCATCACCTTCGAATACCGCGGCGAAGACTACGCGCTCGCCGTCGACCAAGTCAAGGACATCATCGGCTTGAACGAGGCATCCCTGCAAACAAACCTGCCTAGTCTCTCTAAGACGATCCGAACCTGCTCAAAGGGAATCTATCGCTTGGACAAAAACCTCGTGCTGGTCCTAAGCATGACAAACACGATGCAACTCGTCGTACGCCGCGCGAGAAACAGCAAGTCCGACGCATGGGCAGATATCATCGAGCAAAACTAAAAACTCACCCTCGAAAAAACACCGCAAAACAACGCCCAAAGCATCCCTACCAAAGTTATCCCTGCCAAAAGCATTCCTACATTAGCCACACCACACCTTCTCTCTGAAGTTCGCCGCTTGCGTCTCGTTTGCAACGACCAAAATCCCTTCACGACAACGCCGCCAAACATCATCCCTCCCCTCCCTTCCCCCCTTGCCCGTCAACAGCCCCACGCTCCCCCCCGCCAGTTCTGCCAGCAGCAAGCCCGCTGCACAATCCCAACGCCGCAGCCCCTCCCCCCAAAAGCCCTCCAGCTGACCGGCGGCAACATAAGCCAAGTCCAACGCAGCGCTACCGCCGATCCGAACGCCGCAACAGCAATCCAGCGCGCGCGAAAACGAAGACAAAAAACGACCGCGCGCCGCCTCATCCCGAACACCCTTGTTGAACGACAACGCCGTCGCGTAAAGGCTGTCGCTCAGCGAATCTCGACCGCTCGTGCAAAGACGCGTGTCCTTGCCGCCTTCGTGCAAAAACGAACCCACGCCGCGCTCCGCCCAAAAGCCCTCGAAGCGCAACGGGTCATACACAACCCCCGCAACAAGGCCTTCAGCCTTATCCTCGACGGCAATCGAAATCGACACATGCCCAATCCCGTGCATGAAGTTCAATGTTCCGTCTAGAGGATCGATCACAAAACGACGCGAATAATCTTCCTTGCGATTTTTTTTGCCATCTCCCTTGCTAGAACGCTCACCGCTCTCCTCCGACAACACGCCGTAATCCGGACGCGCACGGGTCAACTCTCGAACAAGCAATGCCTCGCTGCGTAAATCCGCGCTGGAAACAAAGTCCGAAACGCCCTTCTTGCTCGTCTGTAACTTCTCCAGCTCGCCAAAGTCACGACGCAACAAGACGCTCGCGCGCTCCGCAGCACGCAGCATCACGCCAATCAAGGCAGAGCGAATCGGCGCCAAAAATCCTCGCTAGGACGAGACGCGCTCGACAAAACTCAGATCGGAAAGACGCACGGCGACCTTCGCGCCGCGCTCGATATACGGCGGCACCATCACCCGTAGCCCGTTCTCCAACACCGCAGGCTTGTGCGAACCCGACTGCGTCTGTCCCTTGACAACCGCATCCGCTTCCACAACAAGGCACGCCACAATATCAGGCAGCGACACCGTCATAACCTCCCCTTCGCTCAACCCCAACACAACCTCCATGCCCTCCGTCAGAAAACGAGCCTCCGTCTCCCCGATCCGCAAGGCATCCAAACTCAGCTGCTCGTAGTTTTCCCTGTCCATGAACGTGTATTCGTCTCCCCCCTTGTACAAAAACTGGAAAGTTCGATCTTCCAGCCGAACCCGCTCCACCGCCTCCGAGGCGCGAAAACGAACCTGCACCCGAGTCCCTCCCTTCACATCGCTCAACTCGCACTGCAAAAACGCGCCCCCCTTCCCAGGCTTCACATGCTGCGTTTTGACAACCCGCCATACTCTGCCCTTGTGCTGAATCACATTGCCCGTGCGCAAGCTGTTGCCGTCAACCTTCATCCTTCTCCCTCAGCGAAAAGCGTGTCAGAAAGGTCTGCCATTCGCGCTGTGAGAAATCTCCCTGCGGACGAACGACCTCCCCCCCCTTCACCAGCCCGCGCAACAGCGCCACCTCGCCGCGCGACAAGTCCAAGCTATCGAGACGATAGTCCTGGAAAGCTTCGCTCGCTTGCGGGAACAACGGACGCACGATCTTCTCGAAGATCGTCTCTGCGTAGAGACGAATCTCTTCCTGCGCGTGAGTGTCCAAGCGCAGCTCCAGGAAATGAAACAGGTTGTGCAGGTTCGCCTTCCAGTAAAACTCCGTGTAGGTCGAAAGCGGCAGCGTGATGCGCGCAAGCTCGCGGCTGACTCCTTTCTCCAAAAGCTCGCGGTAGAAGGCGAAAGCCTTGTGCGCACGGTCTTCCAGACGCGCGCTCAGGCGCGAGCGTTTGTCTTTCTGAGCGAGCGTCAAGTCTTCGCTCCGCCCCTGTCGGTTCTCCTGCGACTGCTTGCCCAGATGCGCCTCGGAGAAAAGGGCATCGCCGCCGTTTGGTTCGTTTGGCACATAAAATTCTTCGCGCATCTCCGAGTAGCGCGCCGAGTATTCGTTCAAACTTGCCGTTCTATGCCGCACCCATTGACGCGCCACGAACACGGGCAGTTTCACATGCAGCTTCAGCTCGCACATCTCGAAGGGAGAGTTGTGGCGATGGCGCATCAGGTAGCGAATCAAAGCGCGGTCTTCGCGTGTTTTCTTCGTCCCTTTGCCGTAGGAGACGCGCGCTGCTTGCACGATCGCCGCATCCGACCCCATGCTGTCGACCAGCCGCACGAAGCCGCGGTTCAGAACGCCGAAATGCTCTCCTACCAGCGGCGTTTCAAGCGCGTTACTTGACGACGAATCCTTCGGCGAGGAATCCGTGTCGGCGGTGCAGAAGGGCAGCACGGGCGACAGAGCGGTTTGGGCGTGGCGAGCGGCGGAGGACAAGGGAGGCTATTGGACGACTACAAGGCGAGGGCTGTCTGTGTTCTAGCAAATTCTGCAGAGCGAGCGCATCTTTTCTTTTCTCTTTTCTTTTCTTCTTCGGCATAAAAATTGCCATAATGCAAGCGAACATGGTGTTTCTTGGGTATTTCTTGGGGCATTTCTTGGGCGTTTCTTTTGGGACTTCAAGGAAGCTTCTTGGGGATTCGTTCATGGTTCTTCATTCATGATTCTTCGTTCATGATTTTTGGGGCTTCATGGTTCTTGGGGCTTGTAGACTGCAAGATACCCTGTGGAAAACTCTGTGGATAACCCTGTGGATAACTCTTGAATAGCCCTTGAATAGCCCTTGAATAACCCCTGAGTAACCCCTGAGTAACCCTTGAGTAATCCTTGAGTAATCCTCGACAAACCTGTGGATAACTTGGGGATAACCCCGCGAACAATCCTTGCAAAACCTGTGCGTACCCTGTGGACAACTCCCCTGAAACAGCGAAAAACTTCCGAACAAATTGTGAACAACCTGTGGATAACTTGAGAACAACATAGGAAAAGTATGGAAACCCTCGTCAAAGAACTGCGCCTGCGACTCTTCGCCCTGCGCGTCCTGCTCGCCATCCACGCCACCCAAGCCCTGCCCGTTGTTCTGGTCTTCACAAAAACGGTGGCATCGCTCGTACGACGCCTTGTACAACGCCTTGTACAACGCATGGGACAAAGCGCATGGCAAGTCCTGTTGCAAGTGTTGCGAGCAGCAAAATATATGCTCCGATGCTTCTTTTTGCGCTTCTTTTTGCCCGCCCTCGTCAAGGCAGCTCGCACGAGCGTCAGCTTCTTCCGCCGACTCTGCTTGAGCCACCCTCGCCCTCTCGTCGGAGGCGCGCTCGTTCTCCTCTCGCTCTCGCTCTCATCCTCCCTCTCCCTCAGCCTCAGCGACCCCCCGCTCGCCACGAAAGACGCAGAGAGTGTCGCTGTCGCCCTCGCCCAAGAACCCCCGCTCTCCCTGCTGCCTCGAGCCTTGCCTGTAGAAAACCCTCTACAGCAGCAACAAACCTCCTTACCCACGCGCACCGAGTATCGCGTCCTCGACTATGCCATCCGCAGCAGCCTGTACGAAACGGCGCTAGAGCATGGAATCGCCCTGCCTCTGCTCCGACGCTTCGTCGATGTGATGAGCTACGATGTCGATTTCCAACGCGAGATTTGGGCAGGGGCGAGGTTTCGCATGCTGTTGAGCCGAAAGCTTCGTCTTGGAGAAGGCGGCGCCTGGCTGCCCTTGGGAGAAACCGTGCTGGAGATGGCGGAGCTCTATACCGGAAGGAAAGAGTATCGTTACCATCGCAGCGGTTGGAACGAAGCCTTTTACGACGAAGACGGCAAGCCCGCCAAAAGGCTTCTGCGCCGTACGCCGATGAGCGGGTTGCGTCTGACTTCTCGCTTCGGCTTGCGGCGCCATCCCATCTTGGGCTACACGAGAATGCACAAGGGGGTTGATTTCGCAGCACCGCGTGGAACGCCCATTTTGGCGGCGGGCGACGGGATTGTGCGCAAGAGGGTCTACGGAAAGGGCTATGGACGTTATGTCTTGTTGCAACACAACGACCGCCTCTCGACCTTGTACGCGCATATGCGTTCGTTTGCGCGCGGATTGCGTAAGGGGGGCAGGGTCAAACAGGGGCAAGTGATCGGCTATGTGGGTAGCAGTGGCATGTCGACGGGGGCGCATTTGCACTACGAGATTCTTCGCGACGGGAGGGCTGTGAACCCGAGGCGTGTGGACTTGCCGAAGCCGAAGCTGTTGGAGAAGAGCAAGCGCGGTCTGTTTTCTGAAAAGATTCGAGAGGACGAGATGTGGCTTGTGCGCGGGGGGAGTGGGGAGGAGGCAAGCGCGTTCGCGGATTTGCGGGAGTTGGGTTGTGGGGTTTGGGGGGGGAGGATGTGCGACGACAAAAGGCATGCGCAGAGGTAGCGAACGGGCTTGGGTAGCCATGCTTTCGTAGCGGTGCTTTCGTAGCGGTGCTTTGGTAGCGAGCTTGGGTATGATTTTGGGTATGATTTTGGGTATGATTTTGGGTGTGATGCTTGGGTGTGATGTTGGGCGGTGAAATGTGCGACGATCTGATACGCGCACAGCGATAAGACAAAGCTTTTGTGTTGAGGAAGACGCGAACAAAACCCGAAGGATTAAAAATCCGAAGGATTAAAAATCCGAAGGATTGAAAATCCGAAGGATTAAAAACCCGAAGGATTAAAAATCCGAAGGATTACGAATGCGAGCGGGGAGCGCATCTTTATGGACGCGCGTTGCAAGCAACGCAGTACAGCCTATCTGTCGCGCTCGCGCTTGTGCCTTTTCATTGGCACGCGCGAGCGCAACAGATAGGTTACGCATCCATACACATCAATTCTAACGAAATCGTAATCATCAATAACAAATGGAATAGTAACGAATTGTAATAACAACAAACAATCTACGCATCCGCATACATCAATTTTAATAAAATTATAACAATCAATAAAAAATTAAATACCAACGAACTGCAATAGCAACAAGCAATAAGTTAATAGATAGTTATGTGTTGGTTGATGGAAACACAAAACATAAAATAGATTTTTTATTAACAAAAAAACAAGGGTTGTGCGCGTTCTGCGTGCAAGCGCAACAGACAAGCTACGAATCCATATCCGTACCCCCCCAACATTCAAGGCAAGAAGGCGCCGCCTCCCAAGCCTGTCCCCTCCTCCAAGCCCAACAAAAGATTCATGTTCTGCAATGCCTGACCGCTCGCTCCCTTCACAAGATTGTCGATCGCAGAAAAAACAACTACCCACCCCTCTCTTCGATCGGCGCACACCGAAAGCAAGCAGCGATTCGTCCCTCGAACACGCTTCAACGAAGGAACATCCCCCTCATCCAATACATCGACAAAAATACTCTCCGCATAAGCCTCCGCCATCGCTTCGCGCAAATCCGAAACCCCCTCCCCCCGACGCATCCGCGCCGACATCGAAACCATAATCCCCCGATCCAATGGCAAAAGATGCGGAACAAAACTCACAGGAGAAACCTTCGCCACACCCAATCGCCAACACAATCCCTGCTCGATCTCCGCAACATGACGATGCCCAGAGGTCGCGTAAGGACGAAAGTTCTCGTTCAACTCGCAATACAACAAATCCTCACGCAGACTCCGCCCCGCACCGCTAGCCCCTGAGGCAGCACTCAAAAACACCGTCTCCAAATCAACCCTCTCCGCAACAGGCAACAACGCCAACTGACAAGCCGTCGCATAACATCCCGGATTCGCAATCAAGCGCGACTTGGCAATACCCTTCCCATGCCACTCGCTCAACCCGTAACAAGCCTCCCCCTGCAACTCAGGCGCCGCATGCGCCTTGCCATACCACCGCTCGTACAACGCCAAATCGCGCAAACGAAAGTCCGCCGAAAGATCGATGATCCGCAAACGCTCGTGCCGCCAAAGCTTCGCAATCACCTCCTGCGTCGTGCCGTGCGGTAGCGCGCAAAAAGCAACATCCACCTCTTTCCAATCCACCTCCTCCCACAAGGACAGCACGGGCAAATCCGCGCCCGCAAACTGCGGCAACAGCGAGCCTAAATGGCGACCCGCCCTGCTCGAGCTCGTCAAAGCCTTGAGCTCGACATCCCCTGCAATCGCGCGCCGCAACAAGAGACAGCGCAACAACTCGGATCCCGTATAACCGCTCGCTCCCAGGATGGCGACGCGACAAGACATCGTCAGTCCTTCGTCAACACTTCGTCAACTCTTCGCCAACACTTGAGTCAAGAGTCTTAATCTTGTGAGCATTAGGCTTGAGAGTATTAGGTTGGGGAGCTTTGCGCCGCCTTAGGCGTCAAGACCATGATCAGCTGGCGTCCCTCGATTTCCGGCGGCGATTCGATCTTGGAGAGATCGGACAGCTCCTCCACAACCTGCTGCAACTTCTTGTCGCCCAAGTCTCGATGCGTCACCTCCCGCCCGCGAAAGCGCAACGAAACCTTCACCTTGTCCCCTTCTTCCAAGAAGCGTCGCGCCGAGCGCATTTTCACCTCGAAATCGTGCGACTCGATGTTAAGACGCAGCTTGATTTCCTTCACATCGATCTGCTTCTGCTTCTTGCGCGCTTGATGACGTTTCTTCTGCAACTCGTACTTGTACTTGCCGAAATCCATGACCCGCACGACCGGCGGTTGCTCGCTTTGTGCAATCTCGACCAAGTCCAACGAAGCGCGCGACGCCTCTTCCAAAGCGCGTTCCAACGACACGACCCCTATGTTCTGACCGCGTCCGTCGATCAGACGCACCTGCGCGCTCGTGATCTCGTCGTTCGAGCGCGGCAGGTCACGCCGAGGGGGTTGCAAATCCGCAGGAGGACGAGCCACTACAACGCGCTCCCAGAAGAAGGACGAAGACAAGAAGAAGGCAACCCGCCCTCTGCGCGCAAGACGGAAACCGCCTGCGACAAGGGCATCACGCCGCTCAGATCGTCCGTTTTTCCCAAGCGGCGCAACGCGACATTCTCGTCTTCGCGCTCTTTCTCCCCCACGACCGCGATCACAGGCACCTTGTGCGCGCTATGCTCGCGCACCTTGTAGCCAATCTTCTCGGCGCGACAATCGAGCGCAACGCGCAAGCCCGCAGCCTCGAACTCTCGTGCGCATTGCTCGGCGTAAGGGTCGCTCTTGTTCGTGATCGTCGCGACGACGACTTGCACAGGGGCGAGCCACAACGGCAATGCTCCGCCCGTATGCTCCATCAGAATGCCCAAGAAACGCTCCAAAGAGCCCAAGATCGCTCGATGCAGCAAGACGGGATGCTGACGTTCGCCGCGTTCGTCGATGTAGTGCGCTTGCAATCGACGCGGCAAGACGAAATCCACCTGCCATGTGCCGCACTGCCAGTCGCGTCCCAAGCCGTCGCGCAGGACGAACTCCAGCTTCGGTCCGTAGAAAGCGCCTTCGCCCGCGTTCAGCTCGGTTTCCAAGCCCGCCGCCTTCGAAGCGTTTCTCAGCGCGGCTTCCGCCTTGTCCCAAAGAGCTTCCTCGCCTGCTCGCTCGCGCGGTCTGTCCGAAAACTTGACGCTGATCTCTGTAAAGCCGAAGTCCTTGTAGATGCTTTGCAGAAGAACGCAAAAGCGACGCGTCTCCTCTACGATCTGATCCTCGCGGCAGAAGATGTGACCGTCGTCTTGCGTGAACGCGCGTGCGCGCATCAGCCCGTGCAGCGCGCCTGAGGGTTCGTTGCGGTGAACCTGTCCGAACTCGGCGAGACGCATCGGCAGCTCGCGGTAGCTCACGACATCCTGCTTGAAAATTTGGACATGCCCAGGGCAGTTCATCGGCTTGAGCGCAAAGACGCGCGTTCCCCCTTCTGCCGTCTCGTCTTGTTCGGCGATCGTATACATGTGGTCGCGGAACTTCTGCCAGTGTCCCGATTGCTCCCACAGGCTGCGGTCGATCAGCTGCGGCGTGCGCACTTCGCGGTAGCCCTCTTGCGACAGGCGTGCGCGGATGTAGCGTTCGCAGGTTCGATAGAGCGCGAATCCTTTCTCGTGCCAGAAGACGGAGCCCGCCGCTTCTTCTTGAAAATGGTAAAGCCCGCGTCCCAAGCGGCGATGATCGGATCGTTTCGCCCGTTCCATCCGTTCCAAGTAAGCGTTGAGCTCTGCAGGTGTGCGCCAGCAGGTGCCGCGGAGGCGTTGCAGCTTCGGCTCGCCTCCTTTCCACAGCGCCTCCGAGACGCTCAACAGCTTGAAGGCTGTGCCTACTTCTTTCGTGGATGCGCCGTGCGGACCGCGACACAGGTCCAGCCATTCTCCTTGACGATAGACGGTGAGCGTTTCCTCTTCGGGAATCGAGAGGACATGTTCGGCTTTCAGCGGCTCTCCTTGGGCGAGGAAGTGTTCGTGCGCTTGTTCTCTGCTCCACTCTTCGCGGCGGAAGGGGGCGTTCGCGGCGACGATCTCTTTCATCGCGGCTTCGATGGCGGCAAAGCAGGCGGGGGTGAAGGGCGTGGGGTGCTGGAAGTCGTAGTAGAAGCCTTCTTCGGTCGCAGGGCCGAAGGCGAGTTTTGCATCGGGGTAGAGGCGCTGGACAGCTTCCGCCATGACGTGCGCACAATCGTGGCGCAGAACAGCGAGCTTCGCTACGTCTTTCGCTGCATCCTTCTCTGCGTCTTTTTCTGGCGCAACAGGATCGGACAAACAACCCGTCCGAGCGTCTAGCGGAGCATCGGTCGGAGCGGGGGGGGCGGGGGGTACAGCCGTAGAGGGGGAGGCGCTGTCGGTGGCTCGTTCTGTCGTCAAGGCGGACACAATTGCTCTGGCGCTTTGGCTTTTGCTCTGGCTTTCTAGGCGCACAAGGCGGCGGTGGCGGAGGAGTGCTCGCGCGGGGAGAAGGAGAAAACTACCATATCGTCAAGCTCGCGGTCGTTGTTGTGGGGGAATTGTAGGGCATGGGGGGGAGGATGGCAAGAAAAAAACAACGCAAAAAAAAACAAGGCTTTTTTAACCGTCGAAACGCACTTGACACCCATGAGGCAGATATCGTGCCTTTCGAGTTGCCTCAAAATGCCTAAAAAATCCCCATTCTTGGTCTTTCATTCTTGGTCTTTCATTCTTGGTCTTCCCTTCGTAGAAAGTTCCACCGACGCGTCAAACCGACTCGTCAAGAAACCTTACGCGCTCGCTCGGCAACATCCAGCGCGCCTGCCAACGACATTCTTCGATACACCTCGCAAATCCAATTCGACACCAACAACTGCGCGTAAGGACGCCACGAGTTTGCAACCGAAGCCTCGACATTGTTCGCCGGAAAATAACCGTGCGGCAACCCTGTCTCCACGCCCCGTTCAAGATCGCGTCGATACTCGTGCGCCAACGTGTCTGCGTCGTACTCGAAATGATTGAACAAGTACAGAGAACGATACTCCTCGTCCTCCAAAAGGCAAATTCCCGCCTCGTCCGAATCGATCAAAATCTCCAACGCGCGCGGCAAGTCCTCGCGCCGCGTCTCCGTGTGGCGAGAAACGGGAACGGGAAACGGCGCATCGCCAAATCCCGCAAGCAATTTTGAGCTGGAGCGCAATCGCCGATGCGGAAACAAGCCGAACATTTTTTGGCGCAGAGCACGTTTTCCAACCCCGTAACGAGCGTACAAGGCAGCTTGTGCCGACCAACAGACGAACAAACTGCCTCCCAGCACATGACGCTCGCTCCACTTGATCAAACGAGACAACTCCTCCCAATAGGCGACCTCTTCGAATTCCATCAGCTCGACAGGAGCTCCCGTTACGATCATCGCGTCGAACTGCTCTTCGCGCACATCCTCCCACCCTCGATAGAAATCCAGCAGGTGCTTCTCGGAGGTATTCTTCGACAAGTAGCTGCTGGTGCGCAACAACACAACCTCGACCTGCAACGGCGTGTTGCCTAGAAGGCGCGCGAACTGCGTCTCGGTTGCAATCTTGTCCGGCATCAGGTTCACAAACAAGAAACGCAAGGCACGAATATCTTGACGCAAGGCATCCGTCTCCTCGATCAGGCGGACGCCCTCGTGCGACAGGATCGAACGCGCAGGCAAGTTGTCTGGAACCTTGATCGGCATACAATCTTCGCCGTCCTGTGGGATCGACTTGTTCTCTCGACGCTTCGACGAACTCAAGAGCTGCTGCGAGCAAGCGCTTGAGCTAAGTCTGCTTTGATGTCGTCGATATGCTCGATGCCGACCGAAAGACGCACATAACCCTCCGACACACCGCTTTCTTCACGCTCTTCGCGCGAGAGCAGGCTGTGCGTCGTCGAGGCGGGATGCACGGCAAGCGTGCGCACATCGCCCAAGTTTGCAACATGGCAGACCATTTCGAGCGCGTCGATGAACTTTCTGCCTGCCGACAAGCCTCCTTTCAGCTCGAAGCCTAACAATCCGCCGAAGGATCCGCCGTCCCGGTCGTCACCCTGGTCGCCATCCTGGTCGCCACCCTGGTCGCCGTCCTGGTCGCCGTCCTGGTCGTCGCATCCTCCTCGCAGGACGGACTTCGCCTTCTCGCGCGCCTCCCCTTCAAGCAAGCCCGGATAGACGACGCGCGCAACCTCCTTGCTCGCAGAAAGAAACTCGGCGACGGCTTGGGCGTTTCGAGAATGCGCCTCCATGCGCAAGGGCAGCGTGTGCAACCCTTGCAAAAACAAAAAGCTGTTGAAGGGGGAGAGCGCGCCTCCCAAGCTGCTCAGCAGAACGACGCGCGCACGGAAGATATAGGCGCATCCTTCAAGATCGAGCGACGGGTTTTGGACGAGCTCGGTGAAGACGACGCCCTTGTAGTTGGGATCGGGGGCATTGAGGGTGGGAAAACGTTCGGCGTGTTGTCGCCAGTCGAAGTTTCCTCCGTCTACGATAGCACCTCCGATGGCGTTGGCGTGTCCGCCGATGTACTTCGTCATCGAATAGACAACGATATGCGCCCCCAGCAAGAGCGGGCGACAGAGGATGGGAGCGGTGGTGTTGTCGATGACGAGGGGGATGCCCATCTGCTCGCTTATCTTGCCGACTTCTTGGATGGGAAAGGGAGTGAGATTCGGGTTCGCCAATGTTTCGCCGTAGAAGGCGCGGGTGCGTTCGTCGCTGGCGTTGCGAAAAGCTTCGGGGTCGTTTGGATCGACGAAGCGAACTTCGATCCCCATGTCTCTGAAACCGTTTGCAAAAAGGTTTCGAACCCCTCCGTAGAGCACTTGCGAGCTTACGATGTTGTCTCCGTTTCGCGCGATGTTTTGAAGGGCATAAGCGACAGCAGCTTGTCCCGAGCCCACGGCGAGCGCGCCCGTTCCTCCTTCAAGGCTTGCAAGGCGTTCTTCGAGGATGGCGGTGGTCGGGTTGTGGAAGCGCGTGTAGATGTCGCCTCGTTCTTCGAGGGCGAAAAGGCGAGCGGCTTGCGCAGTATCGTCGAACTGGTAGGCGACCGTCTGGTAGAGGGGGGGCGAGGAGGCGCGTGTCGTCGGATCGCTGCGGTAGGCGGAGTGCAGCGCGCGCGTGGCGGGCTTCCAAGCGGGATTGTGATGTCGAGGGAGAGACATGGTAGTTGCGATAGCGTCCGAGTTCCGTGTGGAGAGGGCATTCTAGGGCAGTGGGGAGGGAATAGGAAGTGTTTTTTTGGAAGTTTTTTGACGGAGCGAGGGCGCTTCGATCGCACACCGCACGCACACCTCGTACAACACTTTTTCTACACAACCCTCCCCTCCTCCTGCTACAATCGCCAGTAGAGAATAGCCCCCCCCACACATCCCATGCCCCATCCCCATCCCCAACACCACAGCCTCACAACCGAAGACAACCTCCGTCTCGCCGTCACCAGCTGCCAAAGCACCGAGGCCTCCAAACCCGCCATCCTCTTCTGCTCGGGCTACACCTCCGATACAACAGGAACGAAAGCAACGCGCATTCTCAACTTTGCCCAAAAAACGAACACAACAACAGTCCTCTTCGACTACAGAGCGCACGGACAATCGCAAGGCTCCATGGAAACGGCAACCATCGGGGACTGGATTTCCGACACCATGACCGTCTTCAAGTATGCACAAAAAACCCTCGCCCCCCGCCAACGCTGGATCGTCGCAGGCTCCTCCATGGGAGGATGGATGGCGCTCCATATCCTCAAACGATACTCCCAACACGTCGCAGGCATGCTGCTGATCGCTCCTGCCCCCGACTTCCCGCAAAAGCTCCTGCTGCCCGATTTTCCTCTGCCAGAACGACAGAAAATACAGCAAGGAGACATCGGACGATGGTACGATCCTGAAAAAACTCCTGAACAAGGGTACACCCTCTCCGAAACCTTCCTCGCCGAATCCCGAAAACACCACCTGCTCGATGACCCCAAAGAAACTATCCCCTGCCCCGCGCCCGTGCGCATGCTGGCAGGAATGAAGGACGAGGTCGTCCCCCTCGCCCACATGTTGGAAACCCTCCAGCTGCTGGATAGTCCCGACGCGCTCGCTCTCGTCGATCCACAAGGCGACCACATGCTCTCGGACGAAACGAACCTCGCCAGAATCGAAGACATCCTGCAGGAGCTCGTCAGCCTCCGCACACAGAACGCATGACACACCCCCACAACAAAGCCCCGCGATACGCCGCCATCGACCTCGGCACGAACTCTTGCCGCATGATCGTCGCTCAAGCCACGCCGCAACACACCGAGCCCTTCAAAACACTCGACGCAGCGTCGGTGCCTGTCTATCTCGGCGAAAAGCTCGCGACAAGCGGAAAGCTCTCCGAAGAATCCATGCAACGCAGCTACAACGCGCTGGAAACCTTCGTCAAACGATTCAACAAGTGGAAACCCCAAAAGATCACCGCCGTCGCCACCGAATCCTTCCGCAGAGCCGAAAACGGCGCAGACTTCGTAAAATCCATCAAAGAAAAATTGGACATCGACCTCCGAATCATCAAACCCAAAGAAGAAATGCAATACGCGCTCCTCTCTTGCCGAGAGCTCTTCGACGACGAAAAACCCTACGGACTGCTCTTCGATATCGGCGGCGGAAGCCTGCAAATCGCTTGGCTGTCGCTCGACGACCCCAAAAGACCGCAAAGCATCAACATCCTCTCCCTTCCCGCAGGGCTCGCCATTCTCAAGGAGCAATACGGAACGAAAGCCATCGACGACGAAACGCAAGAAGACATCAACAACACCATCGTAGAACACATCCGAAAGTTCGACCGCGAAAACGACATTTCCCAAAACATCCAGGAAGAGAAAGTCTCGTCCGTAGGCGCATCAGGCGTGCTGACATCGCTCACATGCCTCCAATACGGATACGAGCGATACAACCGAAAGCAGATCGACGGAGAACATCTCAACATCGAAAGCGCGCTCCATGTCGCCGAAAGACTTCGAAAACTCGAACGAGAAAAACGCGCCGCATACGGTTGCGTCGGACAGGAAAGAGCCGACATGCTCGCCGTCGGATGCGCAATCGTCTTATGCATCTTCCGACAAATTCCCCTGACAACCCTCGCCATCGCCGACAGAGGACTGCGAGAGGGAATCGTCATCGATATGATCAGCCAACAAGACGACTAGCAAAAAAACTTCCTCCCTCTCCCATGAGCAAAGCTCGAATCGTGCAATTCGCGCCCGCAAAAAAAAACAGCGCACCGCTCAAGACGCTCTTGACGCGTGCGCTCAACATGCGCGAAGGGGGTGCCTCCTACGCCAAGCCCGATCGTTTTGCGCGCGCAAGGTTTTTGCAACAGAAGGTCTATCGCTCGCGCGCCGCCTTCAAGCTCATCGATTTGGAGCAACGTTTTGCCTTGTGCCAAGGAAGGCGACGCATCCTCGATTTGGGCGCAGCCCCAGGAAGCTGGTCTCAGGTGGCAGCCGAGACGGCGCCTGAGGCTGTTGTTCTTGCCGTCGACAAAAAGCCGATCGAGCCGTTCGCTGAGCCGCGCATACGACTCTTGCGTTGCGACTTGGAGATAGCCGACGAAGCAGCTGCTTTGCCCGCGCGTGTGACCGAAGCGTTGGGGGGCAAGGCAGAACTTGTCTTGTGCGACGTCGCGCCGAACACGGTGGGGCTGGCGCGCTTGGACAACACGAGGTTTGGCGTCGTGGTGGCAGAGATCCTGCCGATCGTCGAGACGGTCTTGGAGGAAGGGGGAGACTGGATCGTCAAAATGCGTCATTCCACCGAAGAGGCAGAGTTGTGGACGCGCGTGAGAGAGAGATTCGAAAAAGTGCAAGCGGTGCGCTCGGTTGCAAGCAGACCTGGTGCGAACGAAATCTACTGGGTGGCAAGCGGCTTTCGAGGAACAACGTAACCCCTCCCCTAGTCCATCCTGGTCCATCCTGGTCCATCCTGCGTGTACGCGACAGAATGTTTAGAAAAATCCATCCTTGCCATCCTTGAGCGGCAGAGATCGTGTCTTTCTTGGCAAAATTTCCGATGGCAAAATTTCCGATGGCGAGGTTTCCGATCTTGTCGCCCAAAGTTGCCTGAAAACTCCCCATTCTTGCCTCTTTTGGCAGATTTGGGAACGAGCATGGAATTTCCAATTTTTATCGCCAAAAAGCTCAGCACTGATACAAGCCGTTCTCAACGCCACCTCGAACTTCCGCATACGCCGCCAACGCCTTGCGCATCAACGTAGACAATGCCAAGTCGGAAAATTTTCCTTCCCTATCCATCTCCTGCCAAAAATACGGCGCAACAACATCTCCTCCATTGCTCGCACCTTCTACAACCTCCGCCTCTACAAGTCGCAACAACAGCCGAAAATGCGTGAACCCATGTAACACATTCGGCAACACACTTGGCAACACACTTGGCAACACACTTGGCAACACACGCGCTCCCCCCAAACATCTCCTTCTCACCGTTTTCATCGGTAGGCGCGAGAAAATCTTCCGCAACACCTTCTCCGAATTCCAGTCCTCGCGCAAGTTCTTGTCCCTGAAGTCGCTCGAAGGCAACTCCGACAACCCCCCCAACAATCCCTCCCTCTCGCTCTTGCAGAACAACAGAAAACGCCGCTCACCCTCGCGCCTCACAACGAACAGCACTGTCGCTCGACGCAAAGGACGCTCTGGCTTCGCGCGAACAACAGGAAAGTCGCCCGTCGCATCACGCTCGTACGCCTCGCAAAAACCTCGCACTGGACAATTCCCACAACGCGGCTCGCGCGCCTTGCAAACTCCCGCCCCCAAATCCATCAGAGCCTGCGTGTAGTCGCCGCAAGCTCTTGCAGGCAAGACACGCTCGGCAAGCTCCGCCAGCCTGCCGCCATCGTTTTCGGCAAAAAGCCGAGCGTAAAGACGACGGATGTTCGTATCCATCACAACAACACGCCGCCCCCCCACGAGCGCGCTCAAGGCAGAAGCCGTGTAGTCGCCAACCCCCGCAAGCGCACGCCACTCGGCGTGACAAGAAGGAAACCCTTCGACAGAAACCCTCTTCGCAGCCTCGTGCAAACGCCGCGCACGAGCGTAGTAACCCAAGCCCTGCCACGCATGCAACAGACTCTCAAGCGTAGCCGCAGCCAGCGCATCGACACTGGGGAATCTTGCCAAGAAAGGACGATACCGCGAAAGCACCGTCGAAACCGTCGTCTGTTGTAGCATCGTCTCCGCAACCCAAGCGCGGTAAGCGCGCAAGGAAGGATCCCTTTCTCGCGCCAAGTCGTCGCGCCAAGGCAGACTGCGGCCGTTCCGACGATACCACCCCAAAACGCAACGCGAGAAGGAGGGATGATTTTGTGCAACCTTCACGATGCCTCACCCTCTACACTCAACCCCATGTCGTCACCGCCGCCGCCGCCCTCCTCGCTGCCGCCCTCCTCGCTGCCGCCTTCCCGCAACCCCTTGCATCACCCGTCCTCTCGCCCGTCCTCTCGCCCGTCCTCTCACCCGTCCTCTCGTCCGCCCCTTCGTCCGTCTGGACATGGATACCGTCCAACGCACGCCATCGGCACTCTCACGGCAAGGATCACCGCGAAACTCAGCCGCAGACAACCCGCAAAAAAACTTCTCACAACGATTCAAAACAACTGGACAAGAATAGCTCCCGAAGATTTTTTCAAGCACGCAACCCCCACCCATCTCTCGCAATCTCCCGCCAACACAACCCTCACCATCAGCGTCGAACAAGCCTTCGCCCCCATCGCCCTGCACCGCACGACGCAATTGCTCAACAACATCAACGCCTTCCTAGGCAGCAACAGCGTCCAATCCGTCAAGCTCCAACAAACGAACTCCCCACCTTGACTTGACCCTGAGCCTAAGCTTGATCATGATTCTGATCATGATCCTTGCCTAGTGCGTCAAGGGTGCCTCCCAAAAATCACGCGGATCGCTCGTGTCGGGCTGCGGCTCAACCCTCTTCTCGCCAACCCTCCTGTCCTGTTGAGCCGAAGCAGAGCGAGCAACGCCCTCCCCATCAGAAACACTGCCCCTAGCCGCGACATCCCCGCGAGACGAGGAACGACGCGGACGCGACGGGCGAGCACCCGACGAGCGAGCACCCGACGAGCGAGCACCCGACGGGTGAACACCCGACGGGTGAACACCCGACGGGTGAACACCCGACGGGTGAACACCTCCACGACGACCCTCTCCCTTGCGCGGCGGCAAGAAAGTATCCTCGTCGCCCGAAGCATCCTCATGCTCACGCGGCGAAGGCGCATCCTCGCGCTCACGCGGCGAAGGTGAAGCCTCGCGCTCACGCGGCGAAGGCGCATCCTCGCGCTCACGCGACGAAGGTGCATCCTCGCGCTCACGCGACGAAGACGAAGGTCGAGCCTCACGCACGCGCGACGAAGACGAAGGTCGAGCCTCGCGCACGCGCGGCGAAGACGAAGGTCGAGCCTCGCGCACGCGCGACGAAGACGAAGGTCGAGCGTCGCTAGATTCCCCAGGCATGCGCGTCAACTTCGACTCGCCAAAACGCAACCCCGCATCGACGACGACAACGATTCTAACCCCGTAGCCCTCCTCCAAAGAAAGCAACGCCTCGCGCTTCTCGTTCAGCAGCGTCAAGCCCAACTCTGAGACGACACGCAGCTCGATGATGTCGCCTCTGACCGACTTGCTCGCGCATTCTTCCAACAGCCGCAAAAAGCCCAGCAACACCATGCCGCGAGCAGGAACATAACCCGTGCCGCCACAAGAACCGCAAGGCAAGCCCGCTCGCTCCGTCAAAGTAGGATGCAGACGCTGGCGAGACAGTTCCAACAAATTGAAATGACTGATCCGCCCCATCTGAATTCGAGCGCGATCCACGCTCAAATGGTCGCTGAACAAACGCTCGACCTCGTGCTTCGAACGACTGCTCTCCATGTCGATGAAGTCGACCACGATCAGCCCCGCCAAGTCGCGCAAGCGCAACTGACGAGAGATCGACTCGGCGGCTTCCAAGTTCGTCGTCAACGCCGTCTCCTCGATATGCCGCTCGCGCGTCGCCTTGCCGGAGTTCACATCGATCGACACCAGCGCCTCCGTCTGCTGCAAAACAATATGTCCCCCCGAAGGCAAACCTACTCGAGGACGGTAAATCGCCGATATCTGATCTTCAATTCCGAACTCCTGAAACAAGCTGCTCTCCGAAGATTTGTGCTGCTTGATCCGCCTGCGATGCGTAGAAGAAAGACGACCCATCGCCTCGCGTGCCGATTCGAACGCCGTCTTGCCGCTCACCACGATATCCTCCACATCGCCCGTATACATGTCGCGCAGCGTGCGCAAAATCAGATCGCCCTCCTCGTGAATCAACGCGGGCGCCTTCGCAACTAAAGTGCGCTGACGAACGGATTCCCACAATCCTCGCAAATACTCGTAATCACGAACAATGTCCTGCTTCGACAAGCCCTTGACCGCCGTGCGCACGATCACCGACATCGATTCGGGCACCTCCAAAGAACGAACGACCTCACGCAGACGCTTGCGCTCGCGCGGATCCTCGATCCTGCGGCTGATGCCGCCGCTGCGCGTCGAGTTCGGTATCAACACACAACAACGTCCCGCCAACGAAAGATAAGTCGAAAGCGCCGCACCCTTCGTGCCACGCTCCTCCTTGATCACCTGCACCAGCAAGGGCTTCTCTCGACCCAAAACCTCTTGAATCTTGTACTCGCGGTGCAAATTCCAAGACTTGCGACGGCGTTTGTGCGCAGCAAACCCCTCTTCTACACCGTCGCCCCCGACCTCTGATACACCTTCAGCTTCCTCCCCATCCGCCAAAGCATCTTCCTCCCCTGCCTCCTCCTCGCGGTCAGACACGGGAATACGGCAATAGTCAGGGTGGATGTCGTGAAAGCTGATGAACCCATGCCTACTGCCGCCGTAATCCACGAACGCAGCCTGCAAAGAGGGCTCGATGCGCGTGATACGACCCAAATAAATGTTTCCCTTCAACGCCGCGCGCGACGACGATTCGCTCACATATTCTTCAATATGCGAATCCACCACCAAAGCAACACGGGTCTCCTCTTGATGCGCAGCATCGATCAATATACGTTTCGTCATGTGGGTTCTTACCTCTTTCAAGCGCAACAAGAACAGTAGCTGCAAACAGCTCCGTCTCCCGTGCGACAATGGTCATCTGCTGCAGAAACGCAGCCGTTGAAAATGCCCCCCGTTCGCCCCCCTTCCCCCTGTCGATCTCCGAAATCCTTGTCATACAACCCCTACTGCCCCGCGCCGCTCGGCGAGCCGGGCTGCGAAGGCAACAAGCCCCCTCCCTCCGCACGCGGCGCCATCAAAATCGAGACGCGAGAGCCGCGAAAGCCCAATCCCGAAACGCGCACCGTCGCCAAACGAGCGCCCATCGTGTATTGCAAAATGCTCACCTCGTCTTGAATCACAGACAGACTCCGCCAGCCAAACTGCGGCATCTCCGCCTGATACAGCGAAAAAAGCACTGTCGTCGGGCGATTCACGCGAAAAACAAGACGACCCGTCCAATTCGAACCGCGTCCCAAGATCAGAGAACGCTCGGTGTCCAAAACAGCCCCGCGCGGAATCGGAACATCGTTGACGATATCCAAACCCGACTGCGAAACCCTCAACGAACCCTTCTCGTCGCGACCGCTCTCCAACCTCGTCGTGTAACACGACAGCAAAAGAAACGGAAGGCAAAAAGTCACAAGGGCAAACGAAGCTCTGCCAAGCAAAATTCTGCTAGACAAAATCTTGCGACAACGACAGAAAAACCTCATGTCCAATTTCATGTCCTTAGTTTTCGTGTCTTGTTCATGTCCTTTTCATGTCCTTGTTCATGCCATTAGCGTTCATGCCATTAGCCCAAAAGTGCCGAAAGCCACCAAGTTGCCCCCACCCTACAAAATAGCGAAGCACAACGCAAGCCCGATTAAGCAACAATCTCTCTATTCGGACAGAGTTTTCCTCAATTTTTTTTCTACTGCAGACAAAAACTCCTCCGTCGTCAGAAAATCGCATTCTGCCAACAATGCCAAGTCCTTTGTCATCTGTCCGCTTTCGATCGTGGCGATCGCGCTCGCCTCCAAGCATCGCGCGAAATGCGCCAGCTTCTCGTCCTCGTCGAAGCGCGCGCGCCAAAGCAAGCCGCGAGCCCAAGCCGCCAAGCTCGCCGTCGGATTCGTCGATGTCTTCTCGCCGCGTTGGTGCAGGCGAAAGTGGCGCGTCACCGTGCCGTGCGCCGCTTCCGTCTCTACGCACTTCCCGTCCGCCGTCAAGAGAATCGAGGTCATCATTCCCAGCGAGCCGAACCCCTGTGCCAGCGAATCCGACTGAACATCGCCGTCGTAGTTTTTGCAGGCCCACAAGAATCCTCCCTTCGATTTCAGCGCGAATGCCACCATGTCGTCGATCAGACGATGCTCGTAACCCAAGCCCGCCTCCTCGTACGAAGCGCGGTAGTCGCTGTCGAAAATCTCTTGGAACAGCGCCTTGAACGTTCCGTCGTAGACCTTCAGGATCGTGTCCTTCGTCGAAAGATACACATTCCATCCCTTCGACAAGCCGTAGCGAAAACAAGCGTGCGCAAAGCCTCGAATCGAAGCATCCGTGTTGAACATGCCTAGCCCCACTCCTCCCCCTTCGTCGAACGAAAAGATCTCGCGCCGTTCTTCCGCGCCTCCGCAGGAAGGCGAGAAAACCAGCGAAAGACGACCTTTCGCCGCCACACGAAACTCCTGAGCGCGATACTGATCGCCGTAGGCATGGCGAGCGATCGTGATCGGCTTCGACCAGCTGCTGACAAGGCGAGGAATGTTTTTGCAAACGATCGGCTCGCGGAAAACGGTGCCGTCCAAAATGTTGCGAATCGTTCCGTTCGGAGATCGCCACATCCGTTTCAAGCCGAACTCCTCGACGCGCTTGTCGTCGGGGGTGATCGTCGCGCATTTGATCCCGACCCCGTAGCGTTTGATCGCCGCAGCAGCTTCGCGCGTCACCGCGTCCTCAGTCGCGTCGCGGTGCTCGATTCCCAAGTCGAAGTATTTCAGGTCCATCTCCACAAAAGGCAGAATCAGGCGTTCCTTCAACTGACCCCAAATAATCCTTGTCATCTCGTCGCCGTCCATCTCCACGACAGGACTTTTCACCCTAATCTTCGCCATCGCAAACCTCACAAAAAACTTACAAAACATGCCCTCAGCATGCTCTTCGCATCCTAGTCAGTCGCTATGCTTCACGCAAGAAAACTCTGACAAATTCGCGCCCGTCTCAAGACGAAAGCCGCGCAGAAACGCCGCTGCCTCCAGCGCCTTGCGCCCCGCGCGCTGAAGACGCAACAATCCCAACGCGCCCTCGTTGCCTTTCGCTCCGCAGGCGACGATGGGATAGGGATGCGTGCGCAAAACTCTTCCAGCATTCTCGCCTGCGGCATTCTCGCCTGCGGCATTCTCGCCTGCGGCATTCTCGCCCGCTACTCGCTTCGCAGATGCCTCAAGGCGCGCGGCATGCACGACGATGCGTTCGCCACGCACGAAAAAAAAGCTGCCGGGCCAGCGCAAGAACGCCCGTACTTGACGCTCCAAATGCTCCGCCGGCGCATGCCAGTCCAGCAACCCTTCTTCGCGCCTCAGCTTGCCTGCCCAGCAGGCAGAGGACTCTTCTTGCGGTTCTGCGCAAACCTCGCCGTGCGACAAGCTCTCCAACAGCTCCGAGGTCGCGGCTGCTCCCAATGCCGAGAGATTTTCTTCGAGGCTGTCGTAGGTCTCAGATGCGCGCAGCAGGACGCGCTTGCGTAATACGACGCCGCCGCAATCGATCCGATCGCTCATCTTGATGATCGAAACGCCGCTCTGTGTATCGCCGTGCAGAATCGCGCGTTGGATCGGCGAAGCACCGCGCCAACGCGGCAGCAGCGAGGCATGCACATTGTAGCTGCCTAAGCGAGCGCAACGCAAAGTTTCGTCTGACAGACGAGAGCCGTAGCTTGCGGTGACGATCGCATCGACCCTCCCCTTACCTTCCTCGCCTAGCAAGATTCGATGCAGTCGGTCGTCGCAGCCTTGGTCGCCATAACTTTGAGCGCCGTAACTTTGGTCGCCGTGCCAAATCTCGACTTCGCTTCCTACGCGCTTCTTCCAAAATTTTGTGTCGTCTTGGGTTACCAGCAGGCGCAGTTTTTTTTGCGCGTGCAACAGGGCGACGATGGGAACGGCGAAGGGTCCGCTGCCGAAAAACGCGATCGAGGAGAGGGGTTTTGCCGATTCTGTGGATTTTTTAGGCATCGTTCTATCCTGCCAATAAGAGATGGAATTTTCCTTAACAAAAAGGCGCAGCTTCTTCACCCAAATTCACCCAAAGCGCGTTTGGCAGAAACGCGCTACAGCTACGCCTGGAGCTACGCTTGGAGTTGCGCCTGGAGCTACCTTGGAGTTGCGCCTAGAGTTGCGCCTGGCGCGTCTGCTTCGCAAACCTCCGTAGTACCATCGACCGCTTCAGGCGCGAAAGAGAATCCACGATCGTTCGTCCCTCCAAATGATCGATTTCATGCTGCAAACATACCGAAAGCAACCCCCTCGCCCTCACACGACGCTCGACACCTTCGACATTCCAGTAACGAACCTCCACCTCGCGCGGACGCTCGACCTCCACCAACAAATCAGGAAACGAAAGACAACCCTCCTCATAAACCCGACGCTCTTCGCCGAATCGAACGATCTCAGGATTCACCATCGCGAAAGGCTCGCGTGCCTCAAGACAATCGTCCTCCGCCTCTTCTGCTGCTGCTTCTTTTGTTGCTTCTGCTTCTGAAGGCTCTTTCCTCTCCCCTTGTTCGCTCTCCTCTTCTTTTTCTTTGCGCAAAGAACGCCCTTGTAGATCGATCACCGCAACGCGCATCGACTCCCCCACCTGCGGCGCCGCCAGCCCCACGCCTCGCTCTTCGTACATGATTCGATACATCTCGGAGACCAGTTCGCGCAACCCCTCGTCGAACCTTGTCACAGGATGCGCCGCAGAAAAAAGAGCCGCCGACGGCGCAAGATGCAAAAAACGACGTCTCGCAATATCGTCCTTGAGCGAAGCCTTGATCATAACGCCCTCTCTGGCATGGAAAAAACGCGCAATCCAGCTCGGATTTGCCCGCCAAAATTTACCCGTCTAAGTCTACCCATCCAGGTCTACCCATCCAGGTCTACCCGTCCAAGTTTACCCATTCAGGTTTACCATTGACACAAAAAAAACACAAGAAACATACGCTTTTCAACAAATCTGCATACGCTTTCACCCGTACGCTGTACGTTTTTTGTACGCATGCATACATCGAATGTATGCACGCGTACACCATCATTTTCCCTCGGCAGTTCATCGGACAACAACACAGACGCTTTCCGAATAGAATCACAAAAACACTTAAACAACCAAATTGACGCTTGACATATTCAGTGTTTATTATGAAAATAGTTCTATGTTTATTATGAAAAACATTGCGCAACTCGCCGAGCAGTTCACCGCCCACAAGAACTGGTCGATTGCAACATTAGGCACCTACGCCGCAGGCGACAGTCGATTCTTCCTGCGACTCCGCTACGGAAGGGTCACCCTCTCCCAATGCGCACGCGTCGCTCTGTGGATGGAACAGCAGTGGCCGCACGACCTGCCGTGGCCGCTCGAAAACCTCTCCAGACGCGAATTTCTTAGAACGATACAAATTCCCGAAAAAAATCCATGAACCCGTCCTTAAACCAGTCGATCTATCACCGAATCCTCCTCTCGCTCGGCTCTGAGGTCGGCGCAAAAACACTCGCCGCCCTCGCAGGACAAAGGATCTACATCCCACAAAAAACACGCCTCGCCAAAGACCACACGCTGCGACGATTCCTCGGAAGCCGAACGGCAGAAAAAATCTGCGAACAATTCTCCGGCGAAGCCGTCGACTTTCCCGCAAGGCCGGAGCCTACCCCCGCCAAAAACACCGCACCACGATGCGTCGCGCTCAAAGAGAAAGGATGCAGGCTCAACGACATTGCTCAAATATGCGGAATCTCACGACGACGAGTCCTGCAAATTCTCGCACAAAACCGAAAACAAGCCTCTCCGTCCTTACCCGTCGCGACCGACCGCCCATCCGCCCTCTCTCTCAACGGCTGAACCGTGTCCATTCTTCTTTTCAAAAATATCGGCATCGTCCTCTTCCTGCTGAACCTCCTCGTCGGATGGTTCTTATGGTCGGTCAAACGCGCAACGATTCCCAAAAGACACTTCTACGCCATGGAAGCGAAAGTGCGCGAACTCGAAATCAAACTCGAAAGCCTGCCCGTCAAGGACGAACTCCACGCACTCAAAGAAAGCCTCGCCCGCTTCCAAGAGAAAGTCGACCGAATCGACAAAGCCGTCGATCGAATCGGCGAATTCCTCAGAACACAACAATAAGCATGAGCAAAAAAAATACCCCTCGAAAAGTCTCGCAAGAAGTCATCCAAAACTTCCGCAAATCTATCGAAGTCATGCTCGATAGCGGCGAAAACTCCCAAGCCATCTTTCAAATCCTGCAAGACTGCCTCAACAACACACAGCACCCCAACAACTGCCATAACGAAAAACAAAACCTCCTAGGGACAGGAAAAACACTCAGGAAAAACCGATCGATCGCAAGAGTGCTCACCGAAAACGGCGGCAAGAACAACATTCTCAAGAAAACCAAGCTCAACATCGAACTGCTCAACGACCAACTTCTCAAGCTGCAAACACAAGGCAAAAACTTCTCCCTCGAAGATACCGCCAAGTTCTCGCGTGCCATCCGCGCCCTCTCCGAAGCCGCAAAAAACGACCTCGCCATGCACAACGCCGTCGAAAACAACATCAAACAACAACAAGCGCAAAAACTCCGTCACGCGCAAAAACAAGGAGCCATCGACCAACAAGCCATGAACAAAGCCATGCAAATCCTCGGACTCAGTATCTAGCTCCCTCGTGAACAACGCCAAACCCCTGCTCAACCTCCTGCCGTACCAACGACGATGGCTCGACGACGACGCGCGATTCAAAATCGGCATGTTCGCTCGACAAACAGGAAAAACTTTCATGAACTGCGCCGAAATCCTCAAGGACTGCATTCAAGCAGAGCAGAACAAAACCAAAACACGATGGATCATCCTCTCGCGCGGAGAACGACAGGCGCAAGAGGTCATGACAGAACATCTCATCCCGCTCGCCAAAGCCTTCGAAGAACTCTACAGAGGCGCTACGCATGGGAACCCCTTTCCCAGAGTGCAGAAAAGCCAAAACGCCATGGTCTTTCCCAGTGGCTCCAAGGTCTCCGTACTGCCCGCCAACCCCGACACCGCACGAGGCTTCTCGGCAAACCTCTTCCTCGACGAGTTCGCCTTCCACAACGACAGCAATGCCATATGGCGCGCGCTCTTTCCTGTCGTCTCCAAAAACGGACTCAAACTCCGAATCGTCTCCACACCCAACGGAAGCGACAACATGTTCTTCCGCCTCATGCAAGACGCAGCCGAAGGATGGTCCAAGCATCGCATCGACATCTTCCAAGCCGTCAACCAAGGACTGCCGAGAGACATCGAGACGCTCAGAAAGAATACGCTAGACGAAAGCTTGTGGAAGCAGGAATTCGAACTCGACTGGCAGGACGGAAGCGCACGATGGCTGACGCGCGACCTCATCGCAAGCGCGCAAAACGACAAGGCGGGAAGACCCGACCTCTTCCAAGGAGGTCCTGCCTTCCTGGGAAACGACATCGCCAGAAGAAACGACTACTGGGTCGCCGTTGCAATCGAAAAATACGACGGAAAATACTGGCTGCGCGAAATCCAAGCGCACAAAGCCATCTCCTTCAAAGAGCAAGACCTCCGCCTCGACCGCATGGTGCAACGCTACAGAGCGCAACGCATCGCCATGGACGCGACGGGAATCGGAGAGAAACCCGTCGAAGACGCCGCGCAGCGCTACGGAAAGAGCAAAACGATCGCCGTCAACTTTACCGCCGCACGAAAGCTCGATCTTGCAACAAGGCTCAAGCGTTGCCTGCAAGAAGAAACCCTTCTCATTCCTCCCTGCCCGATCCTCTTCGACGACCTGCACGCCGTACGCGCTCAGCACAAAAACAACACAACCCACCTCAAGGCTGAAAGCAGCCAGCACAACGCTGACAGGTTTTGGGCAATCGCCCTCGCCCTCCTCGCAGCGCAACGAGAAATACCTTTCGCAAGAGTGCGCTCCGTGCGTAGCGATGCAAGGCACCACCCCTTCCTCTAACGGAGACCACCATGGCCACATCCCCCCCAAGCACATCCCCCCT
This sequence comes from Alphaproteobacteria bacterium, assembly GCA_014237925.1. Lineage (GTDB taxonomy): Bacteria > Pseudomonadota > Alphaproteobacteria > JABAAW01 > JABAAW01 > JABAAW01. Next base: position 12,563 of record JABACB010000007.1, on the reverse strand, counting down.
GCAGGAAATCGCCAGCAGCCGCGACAGAGACGACTTCACCTCTCCCTTCCTCGCGCGCAATCGCGCAGCCCCTGTCCAGGATCCTCTGCTGCGCGACAAAGCCGCGGGCGACCCGGGCTTCTACGAGTTCGTCCTCTCCGACGATCAAGTCAAAGCCACCCTCGCGCAGCGCATCGGCGCCGTCGTCGCCGCCGAGTGGGATGTTCTCCCTGGCGGAGAAACGCACAAAGAAAAAGAAGCGGCGCAGAAACTCAAAAGCAACCTGATCCGTATCAACTGGAACAGAGTCGTTGAAAAAATGCTCTACGGAATCTTCTTCGGATACGCGGTGGCTGAAATCATGTGGGAGGCACCCAAAGGGTTCGTCGACTTCCAAAGCATAGTGACGCGAAACCCAAGACGATTCCGATTCGATGCAAACGCGCAACTCCTGCTGAAAACCACCTCTGAGCCCGACGGCAAGCCCATGCCCGAAGAAAAGTTTTGGACCTTCTCCGCAGGAAGCTGGCACGACGACGATCCCTACGGCAGAGGCTTGGCTCACTTCCTCTACTGGCCCGTCTCCTTCCGCCGCGCGACGCAAAAAGAGTGGTGCCTGTTCTTGGAAAAGTACGCGTTGCCCACAGTGCGCGCAACATACCCCCCGGGCACACGCGAAGAAGACCAAGAAAAACTGCTGGAGGCATGCCAAGCCGTGCGCAGAGACACAGGAATCGTGTTGCCCGAAGGCATGGCGCTCGAACTCATGGAGGCGACGCGCAACGGCTCCGCAGATTTTTCCACCATGTACGATCGCATGAACTTTGCCATCAGCAAAATCGTCCTCGGCGCAACCCTCACCTCCGAGCAGGGCGGAAGCTACGCGCACGCCAAAGTCCACGACACCGCCAAAAACACTCTCGTCAAGGCCGACGCGGAAAAGATCGACGCATCCTTCAACAGCGGACCCGTCCTGTGGTGGACACGCTGGAACTACGGCGACATCAACCCTCCCAAAGTCTGGCGCAACACCAATCCCGCTCCCGACCTCTACGAAAGCGCTCAGACCGCAACCCTCATCGCCGCCATGGGCTTCGAGCCCGACCTCGCTTGGATCAACAGCCATTTCAACGGGACTTGGAGCAAAAACGACTCAAAAACACCAAGCCCCATTACCCCCCTTGCGCCCTTTGCGCAAAACAACCCTGTCGACAACAACGGCGAGAGAAAACAGGCGGAGAGAGGACGAGCAAAAACCTTTCCCCGCAAAAAACAGCCTCGCAACGCCAGCAGCCCGCGCAACGACGAAAACGCAGCACAAACGCAACGCAACAGCCGTCCATCGAGCGAGAGCAAGGGCTCTGCCTGAACGACGCTTCCCCTTACCACATCCGCCAATCTCCCTCACCATAAGGCATCATGACACAAAACACCGAAATCGAAGTTTTTCGCACAGGACAGCACACCGACGCCAGCGGGTGTGCAATCCTCATCGACAGCACGACGCTCGACAGAATCGCCGCCTGCTACGACCCCGCTCTGCACGAAGCCCCCCTCGTCCTCGGACACCCGCGAGACGACGCGCCCGCTTGGGGGTGGGTGCAGACGCTGAGACGGCGCGGCAAATCGCTGCTGGCTACCCTCAAGCATGTCGCCCCCGAAGTCTCTGACGCCGTACGAAAAGGGCACTACAAAAAAGTCAGCGCTTCCTTCTACAGACCCGATACGCCGCACAATCCCGTATCCCAAAGCTGGTACCTGAGGCATATCGGATTGCTCGGCGCACAAACGCCCGCCATCAAGGGGCTCGCGCCGCTCAAGTTCGCCGAGACAGACCGAGCCTGCCCAAAGAACACCGCCGCCTTCAATTTCAAAAAGCCCTCGCTGCTCAACTTCTTCGACAGCCGCGACGAACAAAGCGACGAACGCTCGCCGCAGGAAATCCAAAGCGAAAAGCAGTGGAGAGAGATTATTTCCTTTGCCGACAGACAAATAGAGCACGGAAAAATCTTGCCCTGCGAAAAGGCAAGCTTGACAGCTCTCATCGCCTCGCTTGCTGACGAATCCTCGGCGCACTTCCAAGACGAGAGCCCGCGCGCGTGGCTGTGCAACTTCATCGAGCAACAACCCCCGCGCATCCCGCTGGAAACTTGCTCCGCAGAAACCCCCTCTCCGCCGCAAGACAGCGGCGTCGCCATCGCGCAAAAAGCCTCGCGCTACATGCAACGCCAAGCGGCGAAAGGACTGATCGTCTCGGCATCCGAAGCCGTGCGACATGTGACAACCTAACTCACCCCTTCCTCAACCTCCCTCCCCCCAGCAATACTGTGTTCGAGAAAGCCACCTTCCTAGCTTCCTTCGATGTAGCAAAGCATCGATTCGTCACCCTCAACAACGACGGCAAGGTCGCAGAAACCGCCAACGCAGGACGAGTCCTCGGTGCCAACTGCGGTTCTGTCGTTCGTGCCGGCGGGCAAATCGATGTCGGCATCCTCGGCATCTTCGAGATCGAGGCAGCAGGAATCATCCGCGCAGGCGAGACGGTCGCATCCTCTAACGGCGGAAGGGTCAAAACCCATTCTGACGGAGAGAAGGCGGGAATCGCCCTCTCGTCAAGCAGCTCGAACGGAAGCCTCGTGAAAGTTCTCATGCGCCACTGAGAGACGAACACCGCCCCTCAAGACAAATCCACCCCTTTCCCTCACCCTCACCTTCCCTTCCCTTCCCTTCCCTTCCCTTCCCTTCCCTCCAACCCCCAAGGAACGTTATGTCTGAACAAGTCCTCGTCAAAACCTTCGAATCTTCCTCCGCAGTATCAAAGCATCGATTCGTCGCCCTCGGCAACAACGGCAACGTTGCGGAAAGCTCCAACAATGGAAAAATCCTCGGTGTCAACTGCGGTACTGCCGCTCCTAGCGGCGGTCGAATCGATGTCGGTATCCTCGGCATCTTTGAAGTCGAAGCCTCATCCAGCATCCAAATAGGGTCGACCGTCGCCTCATCGTCGAACGGGAAAGCCAAGCTTCACTCTTCCGGAGAGAAGGCTGGAATCGCCCTCTCGTCAAGCAGCTCGAACGGAAGCCTCGTGCGAGTTTTCATCCAACGCTAAGACAACCCCCAAGCCACGGAGACACCATGACCGAAACCGCACCCTTTCCCGTCGACTCGCGTCTGCAGGGCATCGCGCTTGCATACCGAAATCCGATGCAGAGCTTCGTCGCAGACAAGATCATGCCGCGAATACCTGTTGCAACGAAGAGCTTCAAGTATCTCGAATTCGATTCCGAGCAACACTTCTCTCTACCGGACACCAAGGTCGGAAGGAAGTCGGAGCCGACCGTCGTAGAGTATGTCGCAACCGACAAGAGCGCCACAGTTCTCGACTACGGGCTCGACGACATCATTCCCATCGACGACATCGAACAGGCGCGCGCCTCCAACCTCGACTTCGACCCGCAAGCCAAAGCCGTCGAGTTTCTCACCGATCTCATCATGCTCGACCGCGAACGGCGTGTTGCCAAGATCGTCCAAGACATCGCCAGCTACGCAACAGGAAAAGGCCAGAACGTCGGCATTAGCCCAGAAGCAAAGTGGGACCACGAAGATATCAACCCAAGAGAACTGCTTCTGAACGCGCTCGACAGTCCCCTGCTGCGTCCCAACACCATGGTCATTGGCAGAGAGGCCTGGACAAAAATCCGACAGCACCCGAAGCTCGTCTCCTCCATCTCTAGCGCCGACAACCGCGAGGGGGCGGTCACCAAACAGCAACTCGCCGACCTGCTCGAAATCCATCAAGTGCTCGTCGGAGACTCCATCTACAACTCGGGAACGAGAGGACAAGACATCAGCAAAGCCTTCTCGTGGGGAAAGAACATCGCCCTGCTCCACATCAACCCCGCCGCAGGCGCGCAGAGCGGAATCTCATGGGGATACTCTGCTGAATACGGCAAACGAATCGCAGGAATCATTCCCGATCCACACAAGGGCGCGCGCGGTGCCATCGTCGTCAGGGTCGTCGAATCCTGCTGCGAGATCGTCGCTGCCAAGGACCTCGGCATGCTCTTTAAAGATGTCGTCCTCTGAGCTCTAACAAAACTCCTCGACAAAACTCCTCGTCACAACTTCTCGACAAAAGAACCTCAGGGGGAGGCGCGCGGGCTTCTCTACCGCCTCCGAAACGCGCCTCCCCCCAAGGATACAAGAAGGATACGAGAAGGATACGAGAAGGATACGACAAAACACACAACCCCCCGACTAGCATGGCACCCACACCGTACCTCTCAACATCAGAGCTCCTGCAACTCTTCGGAGAAGAAGAAGTTTTCGCAGCCTTCGGCGTCGACAACACAAACGCCTTGGACGCCAGCGCCGTCGTATCCCTCATCGACAACGCGAGCGCGCTCATCGACGCTCACATCGCGACGCGCTACAGCGTGCCGCTGCAGAGTCCCGTCCCCGCGCTGATAAAGCGCATCGCCGCCGCCGTCGTGCGCTACGACTATCACGCCGCCGACACACGCGAGCGCGTCGAAGGCGCTTACCGAGAAGCCTTGCGATTCTTGCGCGACCTGCGCGACGGCAGGATCGTCTTGCAGGCGGAGAAAGCCGCCTCGCCAAATCCGCCGCGCTTCGCCTGACCCATGCCCTCCTTCGCCCAAGCCCTCGCCGACAGAGTCGCAAGCGCGTCGCCCGCGACCTTCCAAAAGCCGCGTTGGATCGACTCTATCCGAGACTTACGAGACTTGCCCGCAACCCTCGCCGAAAACAACGTCTTCCTCTTCAACGCTGCAGAACGCGCAGAGCCCCCGCGACTTCTCAACGGCGATCAACAGATCGTCACCAGCAACATCAACATTCTCCTCGTCGTCTCCAAAGCCCCGCGTCCCTCCAACAGCGGGATCGAAAACATCGACAACCTCAAAAACAGCATCCGCGCAATGTTACAAGGATGGACGCCGCCCGCACAAAAAAATCAACAATTCTTTCCTTGCCGACTGCTGGCAGGAGCTCCCGTTGCAACACCGCCTTCTGTGCAAGACGGAAAAAGGCTGTGGGTGGAGACCATAGAATGCAAGCACATCACCACGAACTCTCCAACCTCCTGAGTCTTCCCTTATGACCCTCCTCCTTGCCCAACGCCGCGCGCTGCTCGCCAAGATCGAGACGACGCTCGGCACAGACGCACAACCCACCGCCGCCGAGAACGCCATTCTCGTAGCCGATCTCTCGCTCGCTCCCCTGCTCGCAGAGCAAGCGCGGCGCACACAAAACCTCGCCTATTTTGCAAGCCCCGAACGACATGTCGCAACGCCGCACGCAGAACTCTCCTTCGCCGTCGAATGCGCGCCCGCAGCCACAGCGCAACAAACGCCTGCTTGGGATCCCCTGCTCAAAGCCTGCGGCTGCAGCGCGAGCAGCGACAACAACACTCTCGTCTACAAACCCTCCTCTGCGACGACGCAAACCCTCTCGCTACACATCTACATGCACGAGACCAGACATGTTCTCACCGCTTGCCGAGGCACCTTCTCCATCCGACTCGAAGCGCAAGAATTTCCCCTGCTGCTCTTCCAATTCCGAGGACGATACACAACACCGCAAAACTACCCCTTTCCCCAAGGCGACACGGACAGCTTCGCCCTCCCCGCTCTGCCTTCCTCCTCCTCCCTTCCCTCCTTCACGCTCGGCGAGCAGAACGAACGGCTCTCGCTCGGCGTCGAGCGATTCCAGTTCAACCTCAACAACAGCTTTCCCTTCTCTCCGCGTCTCAACGAAGAGAGCATCGACATCGTCGCTCGAGAACCCGACGCCACCCTCGTCATCCGCGATCCAGGCACGGCACAACGCAACCTCTTCGCCACCGCCGAGCAAGGACAAAAAATACCTCTGCAATTCACGCTCGGAACAGAGCCGGGAAAACGCATGCACTTCCGATGCCCCAAAGTGCAACCCCAGCCCCCCCAATACCGCGAGAGCGACGGACTGCAATACCTCAACCTGCCGCTCGTCTGCCTGCCCGATGCAGGCGACGACGAGTTCTCCCTAACCCTGAACTAACAACGCACTGACAACGCACTGACAACGACGAGAAAAATCATGTTCCGACTCGACGAAACCTTCTCTTTCCAACGCGATATCGCCGTCGTTCTGCCGTCGGGCGAAGAGCAAAACTTCGTCTGCTCCTTTCGCCTGCTCGACGAAGACTGCTTCGCTCAACAGCTCGCCGACGACAACGACCCCGACCGCGCGCTCATGCAAGTCGCCATCGTAGGATGGCAAGACATACAAAACGCACAAGGGAAACCCTATCCCTACTCGCAACAAAACTTGCAAAGCCTGCTCGACCTCCCCTTCGTCAAACGAGCGCTCACAAGAGCCTATGTCGAAGGCATCAAGGGAAGTCTGGAAAAAAACTGACCCAGGCGGTGAGACGCATGCTCTCGCCGCCTTCCTCAACCTCAGAACTCGAACAATCCCTACAGCAGCTCGGCGCTTCAAAAAAACAAATCAACGCCTGGAAAAACAACCTCTTTGCCACCACCGACACAAAACCCATGCCCATCGCAAAACAAAACTGGCAAGCGCTCAACCTCTTCCTGCTGCTCGCAACGCAGTGGCGAATCTTTGCCGACAAGCCAACAGGCATCGACTACAGCGCCATCACCCCCACCGCGCGACTTGCAGGCATCGCCCTCTCGCCTGCCTTGTTCGAGCAAATAAGACGCATGGAGCAGGTCGCGCTCGACATCTTCGGAAGAAAACAAGTTCAACCCAAAAGGCTCGAAGGATAACGCCATGCCTAACTTTCGCTACAACCCCCAAAAACTCGCATCAGAGCTCGCTTCGACAACCCAGCAGCTACAAGAAAGCACGCAAGAAACCGCTCAAGCGCTCAAACAGCTCCAACAACCCCTCTCCGAAGCAACGCGCGAAAGCCAAAAGAGCCATCGCGCGCTGCTCAAGCAAAGCGAGGCGCAGAAAATTGTCAACGCAGGAATAGGCTCGTTGGAACGCTCTCTCTTCTCCCTCGCAACGGGTAGCCGTAGCGCAGGGAAATCGGTTGCAGAGTTCGGCAGAAGCTTCCTATCCGATCTGCTCAAGACGACGCTGCGCGCCTCGATCACCTCGCCCCTGAAAAATCTGTTCCAAGTGGCACACAGCGGAGGCATCGCAGGAAGCGCCCGTAGAGAATCGCTCCCCTTCTTCCACAACGGAGGCATCGCAGGACTCAGACCCGACGACATACCCCTCATCGCCAAAAGAGGCGAGGAAATCATCACTCAAGACGATCCAAGGCATCGCAACAACGCCGTAGCCATCCAAGTTTCGATCGAGACGAAAGGAAACAACGACAGCACGATGCTCCAAGAACAAGCCGCCGCACTCTCGCGCGCCGTCAGAGAAGGCGCGCTCGCTGCCATCGAACAACAGGCAGCAAGAGGCGGAACATTTGCCAAACGAATCGGAAGACGATAGCATGACAACATCCACGCCCTCCGTGCCGCTCTTTCCTGCCGCTCTGCCCGCTCCGTCGAGCGAACGCTGGTGGCTGGAACACAAGACGCAAATCTTCCAATCCCCCCTCTCAGGGCAAGAACAGCGACTAGCCCTGAACGCCGCCAGATGGCGAGCCGACATCACCTTCCCCTACCTCAAGGGCGAGGAAGCTCGCACGCTCTTGGCCTTTTGCGCACAGATGCAAGGCGCACAAAAACGCTTTCGCTACTCCCCCGCGCACAACCGAGCCGCAAGCTGGGGCAACGGCTCGACGCCACAAGTCGCCGACCCGCAACAAGACGCAACCCATGGCATCGATGCAAACCTTGTTGCAAGCTCCAAGCTCACGCTCAACCTTGTCGACAACCTCACCGACCACCGTATCCGACAAGGCGACAGCTTCTCGCTTTTCTCCGCTCTGGGAGAATGCTCGTTCCATATCGTAACGACACCTCCCGCTCTCTCCGCTCAAGGCGCGCAATTCGCAACGATCCGTATCGCGCCCTCGCTAAGGTTTGCGCCGACAAACGACTCCGAGATCGAACTGCGCAACCCCCAAGCCTGCATGCGATTGCTCAACGACCAGCAGGCAAGACTGCAATGGCTGCCGGGAAATATCGTCGACGCCATAACCCTACAACTCGTCGAAGTTCTCTAGAAAGATGCCACGCCCCCTCCATTCCCAGACGCAAGACGCGGCGGGCGAGAAAGAAGTGCAGCATGTCGCACATCTCTTCGAAGCACAACTCGACCGAGAAACCTTGCGCCTCACCACCGCGGCGAAAAATATCTTGGTTGTAAGCGAGCGCGAAACCCAAACCTTCCTCAGCGTAGGAGCATTAGGCGCCGTTTCAAGCGTCGAGGAAGGAGCAGAGCTGCAAGCTTACTCTGTTGCTGTGTCGCTTTGCGGGATCAACTCCGACCTCATCGCTGTCGCACAACAAGAACATGTCCAAGGACGACGCGCCAATATCCACCTCGCTCTTCTCGACGACAACAGCAACCTTATCGGAACACCCATCCTCCTTTTCGCCGGAAGAATCGACAACATGCTTTGGCAGGTAGGAAACAATCCCTCGATAACCCTCACCGTGAAGAATCCGCTGGCAGACTGGGAGAGAAACAAACTGCGCAGATATACCCACAGCGACCAACAACATATCTTCCCCGAAGACAACTTCTTCGAATACATCAACACCATCTCCGAAAGACCCATCACTTGGGGAAGCTGACATGCGCCATCCTCATTGCTACGCCAGACTCCACAACTTATGGCGCAAAAAACACGACACCCCCTTTCAGTGGGGAAAACACGATTGTCTCACGCTCGCGCTCGAAACCGTCGAAGCCGTCACAGGAAAACCCTTGCAATCTTCTCCCTATCCCCTGCCGTACAACTCCTATGCAAGCGCACAACGGTTGCTCGAAAAACAACCCTTGCTCGATAAGGTAGAACAAGCGCTCCGCCGTTTCGATACCGTACAAAACTACGCGTCCCTACAGAGCGGAGACCTCGCTGTCGTTTCTATATCCTCTGCGACAAAACAAACGCAAAGGTTTTTTTCTCCTCACAACAAGAAGACGGACTGGGTGGCACTCGCTACCCTCGATCTCTGTGCGTCAGGATTCGTGCTGCCGCGGATTCCGAACGGCATTGCAAGGATCGACAAAAAACATCTCACCATCGTCAAAGCATGGCGCATCGCATAACCTAACTCTTATGCCCGCAGCTCTTATTCCCGCCGCCATCAGCGTCGCGACCTCTGTTGCAGGAGGCGCAGGAATCGCAACCGCCATCGCCTACGGCGGTATCAACGCCGTCCTCTCGCTTGCCCTCTCCTCCTCGCGCAGACAACCCACCGCTTACACCCCAAGCAGCAATCCCGTCGGTCGCAAACACATCTTGCGCTCGACCGAAGCACCGCACGAAATCGTCTACGGCAGAGTCAGAAAGTCAGGACTCCTGACCTTCGCTTACTCCACAGGACGCGAAGGCAACCTGCACCTCGTCCTAACCTTTGCAGCCCACGAATGCGATGCCATCGAACAGCTGTGGCTGGACGAAGAACGCAGCACGCACAAAAAGTATCAACACCATGTGCAATTCACAGCGCATCGCGGCAGAGAACGACAACAAGCCGACAACGAGCTTGCAAGAACAGCGCCTGCGTGGAACGCAACGCACAGAGGACAAAATATCGCTTATGCGCATGTCAAGCTACGCTGGGATGAAAACCTGTGGAACTTGGGACTGCCTGACATAAGTGCGACCGTTCGAGGTAAAAAACTCTACGATCCGAGGATCGCCGAAGTGCTCGAAGGTGAAAGCGTTATCCATCCGCTCGACAATTCTCAAGCCTATCTATTCAGCGACAACCCCGCCCTGTGCGTTCTCGACTACCTGATAAGTTCCTACGGGCTGGAGTGCGACGCGCATGAAATCGACTGGCAAAGCTTTGCACAGGCCGCCAACATCTGCGAGCAACTCGTCGAGGAAAAAAAGCGATACAGCTGCAACGGAGTGGTCACGCTCGACCAACCTCCGATCGAAGTCGTAGAACAACTGCTCAGCAGCTGCGGCGGGGTTCTCGTCTATACGCAAGGACAATACAGGATATTTCCGGCTGGTTCTCAAATAGCTTCTTTTCATCTCGATTCTTCGCACCTGCGCGACGATCCGAAGGGCTTGCCCAAACTCGAAAGGAATCAGCTTTTCAACAGCGTGCGCGCAAACTTCTTCGATCAAGAACAACAGTGGCTGAAAACAGATCTCCAACCCCTCACCAACACCCAATACATCAAGGACGACGGCGGCAAGAAGCTTTTCTACGATCTCAATCTTAACTTCACAACATCAACAAAAGAGGCACAAAGGCTTGCAAGACTCGCTCTCGAAATCGTGCGACCCGGCGCAAGAATACAATTTCCGGCAACGCTCGCAGCCCTCGGAATTGAAGTCTGGGATGTCGTCACCGTAACGCTACCCCAAATAGGATACATCAACAAACCCTGCAGGGTGTTGGCATGGAAAATCAACGAACATCTTGGAATCGATCTCGAACTGCAAGAGTACGACTCGACAGTATACGACGAGTATCAATTAGACGATGTGCGTATCCCCAATACAACGAACCTTCTACCTTCTCCCTTTTTTGAACGCATCGGATTTCAACTGAAAATTCAGAACCTTGTCGATACAGAAAATATCAACAACGAAGGCGCGCTTCCCAGCAGGCTTGTCGCAAGCTGGGTGCTGCCGTCAAGGTTGATTCGAAACATCAGCTTGCAGTGGAAGGAAAGCTCCGAACAAGAATGGTCGGGTATCAACCTGCCGATCGAATCAACACAATACGACATAACGCAAGCAAGGTTAGACAAAAAATACGACTTCAGAATTCGTATGGTGAACTCCATCGGAATTGCGAGTCCGTGGCAATATCTCCGCAATTATTCCTACACAAGGCAATTCCTTCCTCCCACCGCGCCGCGTCATTTTCAAATCCAAGAACAGAACGGTTCGCTCAAAGCGACCTGGGAAATTGACAGCTCGCTCTACCTATTCGGATATCTGGAGCTGCGATACAAGGAAGGAGCGAACGACGCTCCTTGGGAAGAGATGCAGAAAGTCCACAATCAACCTCTACGACAACGATACTCCTTCGTCTTTCCCGCTCCGTCAACAGGAAGACTTCTCTTCGCGCTCAGAGCCTACAACCGACAAAACATACCCTCGCTCCTCGCTGCGAGAACGAGCATCGTTGTCGCTAGCACAACACAAAACGCCCTGCCCCGAGACGAGGCGACGCGTGAATGGAAGGGCGACGACAGCAACAGCGGATTCGTATCCGAGTTCAATCACTACCGCCCACGCTCGCAAGGCGGCTGGGAAGACCTTCCCGCAACATGGAGTCAATTATCCAACACTTGGGAGAACATTCTCCCTGTCAGCGATTCGCTGGTCTATACCACGGACATCATCGATTTGGGTTCCGTTCGAGATTTTCAACCCGTCTTCCAAATCTCTGCCCAAGGACAGTTTTCCCTTGCATGGCGAGAAACCGAAAGTCTACCGCTCGAAGATACCTTTCAAAGTATCCCTGAACAAAGTATCTCGACTCGATTTGTGCAATTTCGGATCGTTGTCAACGCGGATTCCACCATCCCTGTGCGTCTGACCGACTTCGTCATCGACGAACAATCTTAACCCCTCACGCCCCCCTCACACCTTGTAGGAGACATTATGACGAGCAGCGCTTCCCTTATCCAGCATGCAACCTCTGTCCACCTTTCCAGCGAAGACGACGATCCTCGTCAAGCAAGAGTGGAATTGTTGAAGCTGGTTCAACAATTCAACGCTCTTCTGGATAGCCTCGGCAGTGCTGCGTTCAAGAATGTCGGAAGCAACGAAGGAGAGATCGTAACACTCACTCAGGGCGGACTGCTGCCGCAAGATCTCCACCCCTCTGCGTCTTCGGTGCCCACAGGAACTCTACTCGACTTCTTTCGCAGAACACCTCCTGAAGGGTGGCTGGAGGCCAACGGACAAACGATCAACAATCAAAATGCTACACACCGAGAGCTCTTCTTGCTGCTTTTCGCTCTTGCAACCGAAGGTAATAACCCTTTGAACAACCTCTTCGGCTCGGATGCCGAGCGCCGCGCCTCTGCAGGAAGAACTGCGGCAAGCGCGTGGAATAACGGTGTTTCCATGAAATTGCCAGACCTCAGAGGCAGAACGAAAGTAGGCGCAGGACAAGGAACGAATCTCTCGACAAGGTATCTTGGGTCAATGTTCGGCAGAGAGACAAGTGTGCTCGAGAAAGATCATTTACCCAACGTTCAGCTCTCTATAAAAGCTCCTTTATACACGGGAGTACTGGTATCACGACAAAGCAAATATTTCGAAACACAAGCAGCACCTCACAAAGGTTTTTCATATTCAAATGTCACGATCGATAACAAAACAGAAGCTATGGGCAGCGACACGCCGCATCCTAACATGCAACCTTATTTTGTTGCCTTGTCTTGTATTAAGTATTGATTATAAAAATTTTATACAGTGTACCTTCGAGTTTTTATAACAT
>JABACB010000079.1 GCA_014237925.1 Alphaproteobacteria bacterium | reverse complement strand
TCCAGTTTTGTCTTTCTCTGCCCTGTCTCTTCTACCAGTTCGCTTGCCATTCGGGTTCTGCCACCATCGCCTCCTCGACCCTCGATTCTGTCGAGCGCGGGTCGGACAGACGCTTTTGAAGAGCATCGTATTCTCTGTGCGCTATGGGCGCAAGCAGTTCTCTGTGCCCGTTTGTTATCAACCAGCGATCTTTTTTCTGATCCCAGTCGCAAGCGTAGTCGGAGATATACCAGCCCTTAATCCCCCTTGTTCCCTGCCCGTCAAAAATATAGAAATTGCCACAATGCTCCCCAAACTCCTTGTTGGTGAGCGCTCCTTGTCGTTTGTCATGTTCTCGGTAGTAGCCTCTGTTGCGGACGAAGGCTTCTTCGCTTTCGTGCGCGATCGCTCCGCATTCAAAGTTCGGGTCTTCGGGAGGTTCGAAATGGTTTTCGTAACGCCCTTCCTCGATGTCGTCACCGAGCCACAAGCGGTCTCCGTCTTCCAGCAACTCTTGCGCTCTCTCAGGCCTGTTCCAATGCTGGACGAGTGCCAGTCCCGCATGTTCAGGCAGTCCGCCCGTGCGCACTCGGACCGAAACAACCCGTCCGTCTTCTTTCAAAACGCCAATAGCGCAAGAATCGCTCATGTCTGCCTAGTCTCTGTCTGTCGATAGGGCGAGTGCTAGAGCGTAGCACATCGCACGCGTCGCAAGGCAAACAGACTTTTGTGTCTTTGTCTGCGTGTCTTTGTCTGCGTGTCTTTGTCTGCGTGTCTTTGCCTGCGTGTCTTTGCCTGTAGCATGCAACGAAGCGCCCATTGCTGTATGGTGAAAGGATGCCTCGTTGCCAAAAAATCTTCGAACCCCATCTTCTCAAACAATATCTTCGAGAAACGCCACTCGTCTTGACAACCCTGCTCTGCGCTTGGAGCGCAGGAAGATTGTGTCAACACTTCGGCATTCCCGCTCCCTTCCTGCTCGGTAGCCTGTTCGGATTGTGGACGCTGGCGAGAATTCTGACAAGAATCCTGACAAGGGTGTCCGCAACCAAGCGACAAAATCTTCTCCTCCCTCGTCCTCTCTACATCGTCGTCGTTACGGGGCTCGCCGTTCTGATCGGTGCTTCCTTCTCTCCCCATCTCTTCGCACAAGCCAAAACATGGGGAGTCTCCCTTGTCGCCATGCTCGCAGCCACGATTGTCGCCACCACGCTCGCCACCACCTTTCTCATCGGTTTGCGCGGCTACAAGAAAAGACTCGCCTTCTTCTGCGCGATCCCCGGCGGACAGGCAGAAGTCCTTCTCGCCAGCCAAGGGCTCGTCAAGAAGGATTATGTCGTCGCCCTCTTTCACCTCACGCGCGTGCTCGTCCTTTTTTGCGCAACGCCCGTCCTGCTGAGCGTCCTCGCCGAAAACGACAGCGCAACAACCCCCGTCGTCGCCTCGACGACGCAAAGCCTTTTCGCCACACCTCTGCCTACCTTACTGCTGTTCGTCGCCTTCGCGCTCGTGGGGTATCTCGGCGCGCGAGGGCTCCGCCTGCCCGTCCCTTACCTGCTGGGTCCCCTCGCGCTCAGTCTCACGGCGCATTTGAGCGGAGCGACCGTCATCCCTCGAATAGAAGAATTTATGGTGCTCGCGCAAATCATCGTCGGAGGAACGCTGGGATTGACCCTCGCTCAAGTGCGCTTTCGCAAGCTCGCTCCCTACGCGCTGGATGCGGTCGTCAGCACGACGCTCGTCCTCGTCGTCTACGGAACGACCGCAGCCTTGCTCGCGGCATGGACGGAAACCTCCTTTTGGCAAATGCTCCTCGCCTTCATTCCGGGAGGAATCAACGAAATCTCTCTGCTGGCTTTCGTGTTCGGCTACGATGTCGCCTTCATCGCCTTCCATCACACGACGCGACTGCTCTTGATCGTAGGAGTCTTGTCCGTTGTCTCCAACAAAGCGGCAATCCAGCAATAGACCAAGCAAAGTGTCGAAGGAAGAAAGTGTCGAAGGAAGAAAGCGTCGAAGGAATCTCTGTAGCTTTCGTGAGCCTGCTTGCAAAGAAAACCCTTGCGTGCAAAGAGAGTCCTTGCCTAGAGTGACGAGGTCACAGTAATTTTTATCA
>JABACB010000078.1 GCA_014237925.1 Alphaproteobacteria bacterium | reverse complement strand
GTCAGAGGTAGTATAGAAGACAAGGTCTTCATCGCCCGCGCCGCCGTCGATGATATCCTCACCCGTACTCCCAATGATCCAGTCTATCCCCTCGCCGCCTTCGAGGATGTCGTCGCCCTCACCTCCAAATATCTGATCGTCCCCTGCGCCAGCATTGATCGTGTCATCACCCTCTTCGCCCGCAAGATGATCATCTCCCGCGCCGCCATCGATGATGTCGTCGCCCTCGCCGCTGTCGATCTTGTCGTCGCCCGCGCCGCCCTCAATGTGGTCGTTGCCCTCTTCGCCTATGATGTAGTCCGCGCCTTCGCCGCCGTCGAGGATGTCGTCGCCCTCGCCGCCGTAAAGCCAGTCGTCGCCCATGTCGCCGTCGATCTTGTCGTTGCCCACGCCGCCGTAAAGCCTGTCGTTCCCCTCCCCACCTTCGATTCCGTCCTCACCCTCGTCACCGAAGATATGGTCGCCGCCCTCGCCGCCGTAAAGCCTGTCGTCGCCCTCACCGCCGCGGAGGATGTCTTTAGCCGTGCCGCCGTCTAAGATGTCATCGCCCTCGCCGCCCCTGAGATAGTCATTGTCCGCACCTCCCTTAAGAATGTCATCGCCCGCGCCGCCGTCGATGAGGTCGTTGCCTGCACCGCCGTAGATATCGCGATCGTTTCCCGCGCCCGTATTGATGATGTCGTCGCCCTCACCGCCGTAGACATGGTAATCGTCTCCCTCGCCCGTGTCGATGATGTCGTTGCCTGCATCGCCGTAGACCCAGTAATCGTGTCCTATACCACCGTTGATCTCGTCGTTGCCTGCACCGCCGTAGAGATCGTAATCGTCTCCTACACCGCCGTTGATCTCGTCGTTGCCTTCGCCACCGTAGATAAGGTGATCATCACCCTCACCACCGTTGATTTCGTCGTTGCCTTCGCCGCCGTAGACATCGTGATCGTTTCCTGCGCCCGCATCGATGATGTCATCGCCCTCGCCGCCGTCAAGGTTGTCCCCGCCTTCTCCGCCGTCAAGAATGTCGTTGCCCGCGCCGCCGTCAAGCCTGTCGTCGCCCGCGCCGCCGTCGATATCGTCGTGCCCCGCGCCGCCGCGAAGTTCATCGTTGCCCGCGCCGCCATCCAAGATGTCTTCGCCCGCACCGCCCGTAAGATTGTCTGCGTTCGCACTGCCACTTGTGACATTGCCACTGCTGCCCGCCCCCGCAGCTCCACTGCCTCCTCCGCAACCCTCCAGGAACACGCCCAGTGCCGTTGCTGAAAGTAGTGCTGTTAGCGCACGAGTCCTTTTGTTGCGATCCTTGCCGCTCTTATCGCTGTCTTGCTCGCCATCTTGCTCGCCACTTGCGTGCTGTTCGAATACGATGTCATCAATCTTGCCTCCTTTTTTATCTCTCTTGTCTCGATGCGTTCCTTAAGCGAGGTCAGACCACGAGATCAGACCAAAAATCGGTCACAGGGGTGAAAGCGTCGCGGCTGTCGCCAAACGAAACGCTGATCGAAAAAGCAGCGTTTCCCGTTCCCGTGTCAGGGTTGCTGTCGTAAGCACCTTCGATCGTGATCCTATCCGTGATCCCGTCGTCGGGTTGCTTGTCCAGATCGATCACAAGGTCGTTGCCGATCCTCTCAAAAACGGAAGCCTCGAAATCTGCCGCCTCGTAAAGAGTGCCTCGGAATTGCAAGAACATGACATCGTCTCCTTCGCGGGCGACATCCGAAACAATGTCCGAGCCGTCGCCAATCCTGAAGACATAAGTATCACTTCCCGTTCCGCCCAGCAGCGTGTCGTCACCGTCTAACCCGTAGAGCGTGTCCGCGCCGCCTTCGCCTTCGATGCGGTCGTTGCCTTCATGTCCGAGCAGCCAGTTGGCTTCCCCGTCGCCCGTCAGCCAGTCATCATGCGCCGATCCCTCGACAACCTCGATACTGGTGAAGGTGTCGCCGACGGCTTCGTTGTCGTTCGCATCGAAGCCGTGCGTACCGTCGAAATCTTCTTGCCCTTCCTCTTCGTCAAGGTTCACCCTTACGCCTGCTTCGGCACTTCGATAGTCGGCGTAGTCTGTGCCTTCTCCGCCGTTGAGAGAGTCGGCGCCCGTACCGCCCGTGAGACGGTCGTCGCCCTCGCCGCCTCTGAGGTCGTCCGCGCCTTCGCCGCCGTCGAGGGTGTCTACGCCCTCTCCGCCGTCGAGGATGTCTTCGC
>JABACB010000077.1 GCA_014237925.1 Alphaproteobacteria bacterium | reverse complement strand
AAAAAACGAGCATTTCTTATATCTGCATTACCAATGAGTCGCTCAGTTAGTGAATTATTGAAGTGTTATCATGACTTGGAAAATAACATAATGATTGATGATACTGAAAAAAGAAATTGTGCATTTCATGATATTGCAAACTATGCATTAAAAAAAGGCATGTCTGATGAAGAATTTAGGGAAAAATTACAGGATGCATTTTTTACACATCCATTTATAATTAAAATTGATGAGTTTATTGAAAATGGCGAACACTTTGGAGCTATAAAAGCGTGGATACATGATAACTGTGTGGATGTACCTGTACCAAGTAGGAGTGAGCTGACTGAGAATGTTCAGGTATTGTTAAACTGGTTTGTAGATCTAGGTGATGGCATGTATGTTGTAGATGTTCCAGGTAGGCACTCAGAACGAATACGTAAACTAAAAAAATGAATATATGTATCTGTGATTATTTTTTACCTTTGCAAATTTTTTCCAATTTATTGCGGGCTTCGGAATCCATAGTGAGACAAAAAAGCACTTTGTTTGGGTTTTTTGCATTTTTGGTCATTGGATAAAATTTCAAAATGAGTTTATCATTTGATTCGGTTACTTCGATTGGTCTTTCCCCAATTTTATCTCTCATAAATTGGATATAATTACGGGATTTTTAAGTCTATGACCTGCAAATATACATTATACTGTGAAGAAAGTACTTCACATTTTATCTAATGCAGATCAAAAGATGCATTTAAGTAATTTTGATGTTGAAAGTATCGTTGTACTATCTTTGAGAAGATCCATGCATAGATATGATAGATAATGGTCTTAATTATGCTACATCAAACCAAACCAACGAAACCTATAACGAAGATTAAGTAATTTTGATTTACTATACTTTTCACACCATGAAGAAATTAGATTAAGATTGCTAAGCACACTATCCGTATATTCATTTATTATTATTTTATCACTTTTACAAGCCATTAAAATATTTGGAAATAATTCAAACATAATTAACGGTTTCATTGAACCTGTTTTTACAAGCAAACATAGTATTTCTAATTCATTCAAGATTATATCAAGATCTTTTTCATTATACTTTTGTGATACATATTTTTTGTCATCTTTGTTTATATAATTATCAATAATTTGGTTGTACGTTTTTTTGTATGTCGTTGTTAATTTATCATATGTAGCTTTTGCAATAGTTATTGAATTTAAATCTCGTTGTGATTGAAATGTTGAATATATGTAAACTAATGTAAATAAGCTTATAATTGCAGATACTAATGTAGCTATTATCACTCCATCATTACTCCACTTTTCAAACCACCACAATGTGCCCCAATCAGGATACACTACATGATTCATTACCAAAATAACCATAAATCAGTATATAACCGCGCATCAAACGAACTTATACTCGTGACCAATTGAACAGAATTATTGCGAATACATCTACTTTAGAAACTTAATCTTAAAAGGGCTTCACAATTCTTCCCTAATTATCTTCAAATTTACATAATCGAATGTGATACTCTGGTAGATTCTACCCCAACTGTTATTCCGATTTTGTTAAAATGTGAAGGAAAAGCAAAGAAAACAACAATACACAAAATTATGAAAAATGACTATGATGATGCAACATCAACATTTCACTGAACATCTGGATTAAAATCATTATGTTACGATGATTGATTATCACTATGAATATTTTTTGTGCATCATCTTTATTTTTGATATTGTTGATCTATTTGATTTTTTTTAATTACTTCTGACTTTTGGAAATGAATTCTTGATTGTTCATACATCTCTTTTCTATAATATAATACTCCAAGATTATGATGTGCTCTATAATGATTTGGATCATATTTAACTGCCAAAATGAAATTCTCAATGGCATCATTATGTGAACCACGTTGTTCCAGTAATACTCCATAATTATAACGCCACCGTGCATTAGTATGGTCTGATTTTAAAATTAATTTTATAAAAGGAAATGCACGTACATTATCTTCGATACACAGTAATACATCCGCCATTGCCTCATTCAACAATATTGAATTAGGATATTTTTTCATGGCCGTTTTTAAACATCGTATTGACTCATTATAATTTTGTATATTTCGTAATGATACTGATTTCCAACAATATGCATATTCATTACCATTTTCATTTATTGATAAATCATAGCATTTTATAGCATATCTGTGTAATTTGATGGTAGTTAGAAAATCTCCAATTCTATTAAGA
>JABACB010000076.1 GCA_014237925.1 Alphaproteobacteria bacterium | reverse complement strand
AATCTCTTGTTTGTTGAAGATTTTTATATATTGCTAAATAATGGTCGTTTAATTTTTTAACACTATTAAAATATTTCACATATGGCGAAGGTGGATTATGAATATCAGTTAAATTATCATCATGAAGTTTATTCAGAATTTTCTCATATTCTTCAAAATAAGATTCTGTCTTCAAATCAATATAAGTCAAAATATCTTGTAATGTTTTTATATCATCAGGCATAATTTATAATTAATATTTTCTATTTATAAACCTCACATATCGCCAATCAAATTTATAGAACTTCATAGGCACACTAGAACTTGAAATGAAACTAGATTTACCAGAGTCTCGATCTTATCCACAGTGGAAATGGACCGAGAGGGCTTCGATCCCTCGACCTAACACTCCGCAAGCGTTCGCACTATCCATGCTATGCAACGAGCCCAAAATTCAGAATATTTTCCCCTTAATGTTGATTACTCATCAAGAAATAAGATCGCAAACGTTGGATAAAATTGAATGTTCAGAGTAAAATTTGATCAGATCTACATCTAATAATTCTATGATTTACTACACGTCATGTATATGACCCGATCCCACTACCTCTTGCAAAAAAATTTGGATCTGAAAGGTGGTCTTTGTCTTTTATCTACTACGGTTCTGCCTAGGAATTTTTTTTAAACCATACCATGATGTATGGTGTACTTTGTTAAATAAAAAGATCGCTTGTAAATCATTTACTTACATGCATAATTGTTCAATTTTGAAGTCCGATATTTAATATAAATAACACTTTAAATGATCTTTTTCATTTACGAATATGAACTATATTCGGATAACGTATTAGTATTGAGTATTCTTTCATAACTTGGTGTATAGCTAAAAGTCCTCCATCTCCTGTATAAATTTCTACAACATTGTTATTTTTTGTTGCAGATAACGCAGTGGATAATATCACTCGATCATTATATTCAATCAACGCGTATTCCGGATATTTTTTCATCTGCTCCATTAATTTTGCCAAAGTGTCATAACGTTTTTTTGTTTTTTTTATTTTGAGATCTAATACTGCATTTGGTTTTTTCCACTCTTTGATTAATAATTCATGATTTTCTTTCACTTTTTTTATTTTTCTATTCATATTAGAAATGTTATTGTGTATTTTTTTAATTGTTGGTTTCATATGTTTGGTATCATCATATGCTTTTTTACATAATTTATCAATTTCATTTAAATATTTCATATCATCATTTAATATTTGGATTTTATAATTATAAATAATGTTTTTTAGTATTATTTTATCTTCTTTTCTAAATAGTTTATGATTCAATTCTTTTTTTATCATACTTGTAATAAATATTTTTTTGCTTTTCATTCCTTTTAAGATTTCTGTTTTAATATTTTTACCAGATCCAGGTTCTATATCATTCAATATTTTATGGCCTTTAGGAAAAAGCCATCTACAAATATTGGTATCTAAAATCATCATAACGTTATTAACATTTTTAATATTGATTGATTTTTTAACCACTACATTATTCATTTATGATTAATTATTATAACTTTTGGAATGATCTTCATAAAAAATGGGGTTTGCCATCCACTGTGTGGTAGGTCCATTGATGCATACTAGGAATATGATTGGATAATAGATGATGCATATAATAAAACATTGGGTGGGTTTTGTAAAAAAATGTTTTAAAGATCGAAATATTTTAACATTGGAATTATTAACGATTTTAAGTCAAGTAAACACATGATTTTAAATTTGAAAATGATCATAAACTTCTGCATCAATCCATATCGACAATATCGTTTTTCATGTCTAAACTTATCTAGTAATTTTGTTTTTAAATATAGCGGACAAACATATGATATTGTCCGTATTTCATATATGCAAGTATGACGTAAATGTTCTCATGGATGGAATAATTCCAAGGAGGTGAAATAATGGCAAAAAATGATAGAACATCAAACGATCGAAAATCTGACATACATAATTCCACTAGTGCGGAATACAAAGCAGCAATGGATAACCGAAGTGTTCAGATACAAAAAAATAAACAGAAATAGTGTGTAATACACACATACAAAAATTCGTGAGTTAGAAATAACCTCGATTCAATAATGTGGGTAATTTTATACTCACGAATTTTTGTATGAGACTATTTGTACGTCATATGATTGCAATGTTTTCCCATGCCAAGCTCAGATCAAAAGTAATAATAAAATAAGCATTTGTTCTTCAATTTTTTATGCGGAGCATA
>JABACB010000075.1 GCA_014237925.1 Alphaproteobacteria bacterium | reverse complement strand
AACAGCGTGTCGTCGCCGCCGTTGCCTTGGAGATAATCCTCGCCATCCAAGCCGATGAGCAAGTTTGCGCCACCAGTACCGACGAGTTTAGCATCACCCTTGTCGTTGCCATTCGTGCCGAGCGTCAGCTTGCCAAAATCCGTTAGTGTACCGCCTGTGCCGTAGGACAATCCGAAGAGATTATCGGCGAAATATCTGATCGTAATAGTGTTGCTACCGAGCGAGATGACCAAGATTTCTTCGCCACTTTCCCGCGTGGTGCGCAAAAAGGACAATCCGACAAGGTTCTCCTTGTCTTTGAAGTTGAGCGTGCCGCCGTCGACATCGCCTCCTATTCCTTCGAAATCGAAGACCCCTTCGCCTATGTAGGTATTGCTTCGGATGAAGTCGCTGCCCCAGTCGCCTTGGAAGACATAGACGTCTGTTCCCGCGCCGCCTTCAAGGACATCGTTGCCCGTTCCGCCTTCTAGCGTGTCGTCGCCTGCCAGCCCTCTGAGGACATTGTCTTTCTCGTTGCCGATGAGGGTGTCGGCGTACGCCGAGCCGATGAGGTTGTAGAGGTTCTCAGGGTCTCGAATAGAATCGCCTTCAGCGTCTTCGCCACTACCCACAAGTCGACCACCCGGAGCGGGAGCGGACATATCGAATGTGACACCCACCCCGTCACTGTTCCCGTCAGGGGAGCTTTCGTAGCTGAGGGTGTCGATGCCTGCGCCTACTTCGATTCTCTCCCCGCCTCCGCCACCTTCGATGACATCGTCGCCCGCACCGCCGCTAATGATATCATAATTATCTCCGCCTTGGATATAGTCGTCCCCATCATTACCGTAGAGATTGCTAGTTTCACCCTCTCCTGCTTTGAGGATGTCGTCACCATCCCCGCCGTAGAGACTGTCGCTGCCATCGCCGCCCTCGATGACATCGTCGCCCACACCGCCGTAGAGATGGTCGCCGCCCTCGCCGCCTTCGATCCTGTCGTCGCCCCCACCGCCGTAGATCCTGTCCACGCCCGCACCGCCGTAGAGAAAGTCTTTGCCCGCAAAGCCGAGGATGAAATTGTTTCCATCGCCTGCCTCTGCCGTGAAGGTCGAGATCTCCTTTCCATCCACAGTCTTCGTCTCCGCAGCCGAGAGCTTGCCTAATATCGTGTCCGAGCCATCCGAATTGCGAAGAATGATTTCGTAGCGATTGTTGACGAGATCTTTAATCGTTACGCTAGCAATATCCAAGATAGGTATAATCCTTTCCGACCCGCGCGCCATTCCATCAACTACGCTTCCGACTACGGACACCCCGTCGTTCAAGGAAAGTCTTATATCGCCGTTAGCCTCGCGCTCTGCCGATAAAAAAGTATAAACCTCATTTAATTGACCAAGACCTACATACTCAGGATGCCCGCGGGCATTGTATCCCTCGCCGTATGTGAGGAATACGATCTTGTTGACCACGTCCGCCGCGTCGTTGTCGTCGCTGCTGGCGTAGAGAATGTCGTGCCCGTCCAACGCTCCGATGAGATAGCTGTCCCCACCCGCACCGCCGTAGAGTTCGTCTCTGCCCGCGTCGCCTCGTAGGGTGTCGTCGTCGTCACCGCCGTGGAGGATGTCTCCGCCCGCGCCGCCCCTGAGCACGTCCTCGCCCCCGCTACCGGCGATGACATTGCTGTTTCCATCGCCCGTAAGTTTGTCGCCACCACCCGAGCCTTTAATGTTCTCGATGCTGCCGAGAACCAAGAGGCTGTCGCCCGCAGCGTCTCCTCCTGAAAAGGTGTTTGTTTCGATGTTGACACTGACTCCGTCTCCAGAGTTTGCGTAGCTGAGCGTATCCACACCGCCGCCGCCATCGAATTGGTCGTCGCCCACACCGCCTTGAAGGGTGTCGCCATACCCGCCGCCGTAGAGCGTGTCGTCGCCCACGCCGCCTAGCAAATTATCCACATGCCTGCCGCCAAACAGCGTGTCGTCACCCGCATTGCCGTAGATCGTGTCCGCGCCGTCCAAGCCGATGAGCAAGTCTCCTTGCGGAGTGCCTGTGAGCGCCGCATCGTTGCCACTCGTGCCGAGCGCCAGCTTGCCTAAAGTCGTCAGCGCACTGCCCGTGCCGTAGGATATGCCGAAAAGACCCTCGGCATAGCCCTTAACCCTCACCGAGTTGCCGCCTTGTTCGATGAGCAAATCGCCATTCCCTTGGAGCGAGAGAGCGAGGTCGGTAAGACTTGTCGCATCCTTGAAGTAGAGCGTGCCGCCATCGGTGTCGC
>JABACB010000074.1 GCA_014237925.1 Alphaproteobacteria bacterium | reverse complement strand
TCTCCTTCGCCTACGCCCGTCTCCAAGTTGACCGTGACACCTTTGCCAGTGTCCGTGTCGGTATCCTGAGAGTTTGCGTAGCTCACGGTGTCTGTGCTTTCGTCTGTCTCCCTGTCTCCGCCATAGAAGGTGTCCGCGCCCGCACTGCCTTCAAACGTGTCGTCTCCTTCCAAGCCCAACAAAAGATCTTCCTCAGCGGTGCCCGTCAGCGACGCATCGTCGCCATCCGTGCCGAGAGACAATTGCCCCAAGATCGTGTCGTCGTCGCCGTAGTAAATTCCAAATCTACCGTCCGCGTAGGCATTCGCCAGGATCGTCACGGAGTTGCTGTCATCTCCAGCAACGTTGATAGCCACATTGTCCTCATCATTGCGCTTGAAGACAATATTATCGAACCCTTCGGCATCCCTAAGGTAGAGTTTGCCGCCGTCGGAATCGCCTTGGATTGTGTCTGCGCCATGCACGCCCTCGAAGACATAGGTATCATCTACACCCGTGCCGCCGTCGAGGATATCGTTGTCCGCGCCGCCGTAGAGGGTGTCTGCGCCATCGCCGCCGTAGAGTTCGTCGGTACCCGCACCGCCACTCAGACTGTCGTCCCCCCCAAGACCCCGGAGCACATCGTCGCCACCCTCCCCTGACAGAAAGTCGCCTACGTCGTCGGTTCCCGAAAGTTGATCGTTGACACCGTCACTACCGAGTTTCAGCTTGCCCAGCGCAGTCTTCTCATCGCCAAAAGATATGCCGAATTTACTCTCAGCATAACCTTCGATCGTCACGGAGTCACCGCTATCCGCCCCTTCGATGGTGATCCTCAGATTGACACCTAACTCTTCGAAGTTAATAACATCAACACTGTCTGCGTCCTTGAAGTACAAGGTGCCGCCGTCCGTATCACCTCGGATGATATCTGCGCCGCCTCCGTTTGAAAAGACATAGGTGTCCTCACCCCCACCGCCTAGCAGGATGTCGTCGCCCCCTTGTCCGTAGAGCGTGTCGTCGCCCACGCCGCCTTGAAGCGTATCTACGCCATCGCCGCCAAACAGGCTGTCATCGCCTCCAAGCCCCGTAAGGGTGTCGATGCCCGTTGTGCCTACCAACCAGTCTTTGTCTGTTGCGTCTCCAGTGGTCTCCTGTCCCTCTGCTGCTGCCACCTTGAGCTTGCCAAGTTCCTTATCCCCTGCTCCGTAAAAGCCGCTGTAGCGACCATCGGCGTAGGCAGCGGTCAGGATTTCCACGCTGTCGCCATCGCCTGTATTGATTTTTATTCCGTTGTCTGTGCGCTCGATTTCGATTGCATCGGCGCTTCCCGTTTTTCTGATGCGAATCTCACTCTCGCCTTGTTCGCCTTGGAT
Organism: Alphaproteobacteria bacterium; assembly: GCA_014237925.1. Lineage (GTDB taxonomy): Bacteria > Pseudomonadota > Alphaproteobacteria > JABAAW01 > JABAAW01 > JABAAW01. The sequence goes on along the minus strand of JABACB010000074.1, from coordinate 899 downwards.
TGTGTCCTCGCCATGGTCGTCTTCAAAGACATAAGTGTCTGTGCCATCTCCGCCGTCGAGGATGTCGTCGCCCGCACCGCCCGTGAGGATGTCGTTTTCCAAACCGCCTTCGAGGGTATTGGCGTTCTCATCGCCCGTCAGCGTATCAGCGAAATCCGAGCCGATGAGGTTTTCGATGCCAACAAGAGTATCGCCTTGCGCATTGTCTCCTTCGCCTACGCCCGTCTCCAAGTTGACCGTGACACCTTTGGTAGCGTCATTGTCGGTATTCGGAGAGTTTGCGTAGCTCGCGGTGTCTATACCCTCGCCGCCGTAGAGCGTGTCTGCGCCTGCGCTGCTTTGTAGCGTGTCGTCGCCCGCCAAGCCTAACAGCAAGTCTTCCTCCCCAGTGCCTGCGATCGCCGAATCGCTTTCGGCAGTGCCGAAAGTCATCTTACCCAGATCTGTTTTTTCACCATCCGCTCCATAGGAAAGGGTGAAGCGACCATCTGCATAGACATCATTCAGAAGCGTCACGGAGTTACCTTCGGAGATCGCATCAATTGCGATTTTCACACCTGCGCCGTCACGCGAGAAGTCAAAGTCAGCGAGACTTGTCGCCTCTTTGAAGTAGAGATTGCCGCCATCCGCATCACCTTGGATGGTGTCTTCGCCATGCTCGCCCTCAAAGACATAGGTGTCTGTACCCGCTCCACCTTCGAGGATGTCGTCGTCCGCGCCGCCCGTGAGCGTATCTGCGCCCGCGCCGCCGGTGAGCGTGTTGTCCTTGTCGTCGCCCGTAAGCGTATCGAAAACCGATCCGATGAGGTTTTCGATGCCAAAAAGAGTATCGCCTTCCGCATCGTCTCCTTCGCCTACGCCCGTCTCCAAGTTGACCGTGACACCTTTGGCAGTGTCCG
>JABACB010000073.1 GCA_014237925.1 Alphaproteobacteria bacterium | reverse complement strand
GGCGCAGGCAGCGACACGATTTTTGGCAATGAGGGCGATGACATCATCTACGGCGCTGATGGTGTCGACACTCTCAACGGCAACGAGGACGACGACATCATCTACGGCGGCGCGGACGACGACACGTTCTTCGGCGGCGCGGGCAACGACATTCTCTACGGCGGCGCGGACGACGACACTCTCCACGGCGATAATGCGGACAGCAGGAGCGACGACGGCGACGACATTCTCTACGGCGATGGGGGGACCGATACCTTGCGAGGAGGAGGAGGCAACGACATTCTCTACGGCGATGTGATCGACGGTGTGACGCTCGACGAAGACGGATACCTTGCGGAAGGGGAGAATGCAGCCCTCGACTACCTCTACGGCGGCGCGGGCAACGACGAGCTCTACGGCAATGCGGGCAACGACAAGCTCTACGGCGATGCGGACAACGACTACCTCTACGGCGCCGCGGGCGACGACGAGCTCACCGGCGGTGCGGGCGACGATATCCTCTACGGCGGCGAGGGCGCAGACACCTATTATTTTGAGGACGGGCATGGCACGGATGGGATCGTCGACACAGGCGGCAAGCTGTACTTTAAGTATTCTGAATTCACCGCCGATATGCGTTTAATAATCTCGCGCAACGACAAGGGCATCGTCATCGAGTTCGGCGAGAACTCTGTAGAACTTACGAAGAGTATCACTAGAGGCAACGATCGTGTCTACGAGGTATACAACCACGTTGACGGCAACGACTTGAAAATAGGCGACCTGACAGTAACGGCAACGGGGGATCCCGTTTTGACGGGCGTAGTCGGGGAGAGCAATTTCCTTATTGGCACTGGTGAGGCAGAAACGATTACAGGCGGCGATAACGAAGACACGCTCTACGGCGGCGGTGGCGACGACGACATCTACGCTTTGGGTGGGGGGGGTTACCTCATCGGCGGCGATGGCAACGACAATCTCTTCGGCGATGTCTCCGAAGACGGCACCCCTGCTGTAGACTACCTCATCGGCGGCGCGGGCAACGACAGGCTCTACGGCGGCAAGGGCCATGACACGCTGAGAGGCGACGCGGACGACGACATCCTCTACGGCGGCGTGGGCGAAGACAACCTCTACGGCGGAGCGGACGACGACACCCTCTTCGGCGGCGATGACGGCGACAGGCTCTACGGCGACGCGGGCGAGGACAATCTCTACGGCGGTGCGGGCGTAGACTGGCTGAGAGGCGGTGCGGACGACGACACCCTCTTCGGCGGCGATGGCGGCGACTTGCTCTACGGCAACGAAGGCAACGACATCATCCGCGGCGGCGCGGGCAGTGACAGCATCAGCGGCAACGAAGGCAACGACGAGCTCTACGGCGGTGCGGGCATAGACAGCATCAGCGGCCACGAAGGCAACGACAAGCTCTACGGCGGTGCGGACAACGATGTCCTCTACGGACAAGAAGGCAACGACGAGATCTACGGCGGCGGTGGTGCGGACGAGATTGCAGGCGGTGCGGGCAACGACATCCTTGAGGGTGGCGCGGGTGCGGACGAATATATCTTTCAGGTTGCTGATGGGGGGGATACCATCCGAGGCGATACAGACGGCGGCAACATCGTTTTTGTTGCGAGGCAGGGAAGGTCGGATTACGAGCGTGACACTTTAATCTTCTCGCGCAACGGAGATGGTGATGCCGTCATCGAAACAAATGTCGATGATACAATTAGCAATTCTGTGACGATTGAAGATTTCACCAATGGTGTTTTCCAAATACTTCGGGAGTCAACGGCTAGAACCTCACTAGGCAGGTTTTCGCTGGCAAAAGCAGAGGGGGATACCATCGATGCGGCAGACGACGATGTGGAAGACTGGATGGTAGGCTTGGAAGGCGTGGATAGATTCAGCGGCGGCGGCGGCGACGACGAACTCTACGGCGGAGCGAACGGAGACGCCCTAAGCGGCGAGGCGGGCGCAGACTATCTCTACGGCGAAGCGGGCAACGACTTCCTCTACGGCGGTGCGGACGGCGACATCCTCATCGGAGAAGCGGGCAACGACCGTCTCTACGGCGAAGCGGACAACGACTTCCTTGAAGGCGGTGATGGCGACGATGAGCTCTACGGCGGCGCGGGCAACGATATCCTCCGCGGCGATGCGGGCAACGACATCATGGAAGGCGGCGCGGGCGCGGATCTATATGTTTTTGCAATTATTGATGAGGCGAATACCATCCGAGGCGATACGGACGGCGGCACCCTCCTTTTTGAGGATAGGGTGGCAAAGGCGGATTACGATCCTGACGCTTTTATCTTCTCGCGCAACGGAGATGGTGATGTTGTCATCGAAACAGCTAG
>JABACB010000072.1 GCA_014237925.1 Alphaproteobacteria bacterium | reverse complement strand
AGATGAAGGGCATGGTAAAGTACGTACGTTTGTAGTCAAATTGCCAGATGATTATAAGCCAAAAGTGCCGCCTAGTAAGCAGCACCGTAAATCAAAAGATGAAAAAATAGACAAAGTGGAATAATTGGTTGTAAAACATTTCAAATTGTACACTGTCATCTATGCATAAACTGTAAACTGCTTGACGATAGATGGTTTATCACGATCACAAGTAATCTTTATGGCCATAAAATCATAATGTATGCCAAATACGTATTACGTAATTTTTGAACACATTTGCCATAAATTGGCTTGAAACTCATAAAATGAGAATAACCAAAGTGGATCAAATTTTATCTAATCTAGGAGGAATTGTAAATGAAAAAATCGCATCATAATGAAATTGTAGTGGGGAGATGTGAAGTGTAACTGGAGAAAATCACGTATCTTTTGAAATGTACACAGGTTTTGATCCTCACACACAGAATCTGAGTCAAAGGTGTGAGGTATGGCTTGGATGGATAGAATTCATACAGGAGATTATTTTAACAGCACATCTTTTGGTTAAAGTTGTAAAAAGAACTCATAATGAAGACCAATGGAATCTGCAGAAGAGAGTTTCATTCTAGAAGAATATGTTGAAAAAATACATCCAAGATAAAAGCATCATTACGCTTGAAATGTTGTCAATTTTAATTCAGATAAACATATGATTTTAAATGAATAAAAAGAATAAATTTGGATAGTTGAAATGAATATGTTCATATATTTAAAAATAAATATGTGCAAATCATGAATGATATAAATATGAATCAATGATATTAAACATCATGTCTAATTTTACAGAATTACATCGCCAAGATATGGCATTTAATATGCGTGGGCTTGTTGTTCAATTATTAGATGGTTATGAACAATTTGAAAAACATAAAAGCCATTGGTTACAAAAAGACGGCATTCAAAATTGTTGGGATGCAAGAAAATCAACATTAAATAAAAATAAAAAATGGAAATGTGTTATAGATCTATATGATGAAAAATTAAAAATGATTACAATTACGGATTATGGTACATTCGGTTTAACCGGTAAAAGATTCACTAGTGAAGAAATGAATCATGATTTACCAATAAGTGAAAGATGGTGTAGATTTGAAAATTATGCGTTTGCAAATGATGATGTAAAAGATAAAGAATTATTAGGTTCTCGAGGTAGAGGAAAATTTATTTTTACTGGAGTTTCAAAAACAAGCACAATATTTTACGACACACTACGTGATGATGGATTATATTTTATTGGTAAGCGAATGGTAGAAAAAACAAAAATACCTAATTGGGTAGCTGATGGCGACACAGCCAAACAAATTTTAAAAGCGCACACAAATGATATTTTAAAACCGCTGGATCATGTTGGAACAAGAATCATAATAATGCAACCATCTGATGAAATTATTGAAGATTTTAATAATGGTAAACTTTCTGAATTCATTTCAGATACGTGGTGGGAAATAATAAAAAAATATGATGCAATAATAACACTAAAAAATAAATCTCGAATTACTACTATCAAATCATTTGCTGATAAATATTACAATGACATACCTAAACCCAAACAAAAAATTTGGAGTAAAAAAAATATAAAAATACCCAATTGGGAGAACATGAAAATAAAAAATTTATATATTTTATATGATCCAAACAAAATCTTTGATGATCGTTATCGAGGTATTGCCATACAACGAGGAGGCATGAACATATGTAGAAAAAAAACCGATGAATTTATTGGACCTGATCTCTCAAAACACATCACAGGATATGTTACATGTGAACGGGATTTTGAAAAAGAGCTCAGAAAAAGTGAAGGTGTAGAACATTATTCTTATAGTTGGGGCAGAATTCCAGCTAAAGATCTAAGAGATCTTTTACATTCTGAAATATTAAAATTCGCTGAAAAAGAATTAGGTTTGAATCAAAAACAACAAGCCTCAAATGAACATGAAAATAAAGCAAAAAACCGAGCAAAATCCAAAGCTAATCAGATCGCAAAAATATTTGGATTTGCGAAAGGTGGTATTAGACGTTCTAATACTAGAGGTGGCTCCGGATCTAAAAAACTTGCTAGAAAACTACAAGTGCAATTAAATGATTGTAAATTTCCCAATAAAAAAACTGAACGTGTGAATTATGGTCAATCTCTTCACGACATAGGTGCTAGAATAATAAATAATATGGAACGTCAAGATGTGAATGTGGCGTTAAGAATTATGATTCGATCTATTGAACGTAATGATTTAATTTTTAATGAGCCAATATTTGTTAACAAAGATATTGATGTAAAATCTAGCAGCAATACAAGGTATTATCATATGAAATCTCTATTGATTGATAAAAATAATTTTGCACCTGGACATTATAAAATCACATCCGATATATCGTTAATGAAACCTTTTGGCAAATTCAAAAAAGCAGAAAGAATGGACAAGTCAGAAATTT
>JABACB010000071.1 GCA_014237925.1 Alphaproteobacteria bacterium | reverse complement strand
AGGGCTTCGTTCCTGTCGTCGGGCTCGCCTTCGGCGACAACAGCTTCGATATCCAAATCGTCGATGCAGACGGCAACACAGTTGCACAACACTCTCTGCGCGCTTCGATCGAAGACACGGACGACATTCAAAGCTGGATCGAAGTTCGCAAAAAACCTGCACGCAACGATTTTCTTTCCACGATGCTTTCTTGGGGCATTATTTACTATCGCGTTCCCCCAAAAAAATTCTTTTCTGTCGTCGATGATTTCGGCACTGTTCGCTGGGTCTATCGTTGGAAAGGTCCCCCCCAGAGAGGGCGCCCAGGCTATATGATGCTAGGCGAAATCCACGGCGACCGTATCTTGATTAACGACGACGAAGGCATCAAGGTTGTTTCTACCGATGTGTTCGGCAACACGAAAGTTGTCTTCGACGGAGAGAGCCATTCACGAAAGCACGACTACAAGGTTCATCACGCCATGAGTGTCACCGACAAGGGTACGTTGCTTTTGATCGCCGACCCCATCCAAAAGGGTGCTGTGCCGCTTCCGAAACAGCCGAAAATTTTCTCCAAGGAAGACACTCTCCTGGAAATCGATCTGGAAAGCGGCAAGCTGTTGCGCGAGATCGATATGAAAGACCTCTTGAACGATACTTTCGATATTGCCGCAGGTCCGAAGATTGAAGACATAGCTTTGATCCCCAGCAAAAAGCATGACTGGATGCATCTGAACTCGGTCACCTACGACGCTGCGAGCAAGACGATCGTCCTCTCCGGTCGCAATCAGAGCGCGGTGTTTGCGCTCGACTACGAGACGGGCGCGCTGGCTTGGATGTTTGCCGATCCTGAAGGGCTGACGAAACAGCAGCGGGCGCAATTTTTAGAGACTCCTGAGAGTTATGTGTTTCACAAAGGACAGCACGACGCGCGGTTGGACGGCAATCGTTTGCGCTTTTTCGATAACGCGGTGCTGGTCAAAAGGAAGGACGGCAGCTATACCGATCCTGAAACCACGCCCTCGCGCATCGTCGAGGCTACCTTGGATTTGACGAACGGAAAAATCACGGAAGTGAAAACTTACGCTCCGAAGCCGCTTTTTGCCAAATTCACCGGCGGCTACGATTTTCGCGACGACAAGTATCTTGTGTGTTATTGCGGCATTGTCAAAGATGTCTTCGGTAGAGATGCCACCGAACTTCGAGGCGGCGAACATTCCAAAGCGACAGCAGAGCTGTTCGAGTTCGACCAAGATAGCGACCAAGGTAGCAATCAAGAGCGGCTGCATTTCTCGATCAAGGGACTCAGCTACCGCCCGCGCTACTTCGACTGGAAAGAGATGGTCGGGGCGAAATAAGCGTTCGAACTAAAAACTAAAAACCCCGTTGACTCGTCGTCAAAAACAAACTACAAGCGCAAAGACGCGGGGAGGGTGGATCGTTGTTTCGATGCTGCTTTCGCTTTTCCGTCTGATAGCTTATAGAGGATGATCTTGCTGATGATCTTGCTAAGGTGTCTTTAGTCAGCTTTCTTTCGTCAACTTTTTTGGAGAAAAATGATGTCTTTTGTTAAGGGTTTGTTATCGCGCATACGGAGGTTTTTTGCCTCGCGTAGCTCTGCCTTCAACGCAGCTAGCCTCGTCTTGGCGGGAGCCTTGATGTTCTTCCTGCTGTCGTTGGGAAATTCCGCCTTGCGCCCCATTTATTGGGGTATCGCGCAACATCGCGTTGTAGGACCGCTTCAAAAGATTGCCAGCGCGAGACAGAGCAGCAAACAACGTGCGCTCGCCGAGAACAAAAACGCCGAACAGGAAGCGGGCAGCCTGTCTTCGCCCTATGTCGAAGTGGGAGCGGACAAGGTCTTTCCCCTGCTGGTGCGCGTCTGGGTGAATGCCGACCCTTCGCACACGGCACGCATTGCCAACAACGACAAGCATTTTCCGCTCGTCTATGAACGCGCTGTCTCCGAGAAGGGCTTCGTGCCTGTCGTCGGGCTCGCCTTCGGCGACAACAGCTTCGATATCCAGATACGCGACGAAAGCGGCAACACAGTCGCACAACACTCTCTGCACGCTTCGATCGAAGACACGGACGACATTCAAGGCTGGATCGAAGTTCGCAAAAAACCCGCGCGCAACGACTTTCTCTCCGTGATGCTGCCTTGGGGCAATCTTTACGCTCGTCCTATCAAAAAGAAATACATTGCCATCGTCGACGATTTCGGCGCCGTTCGCTGGGCATATCGTTGGACAGGGGCTACTCACAGAGGGCGAGCCGGATACACCTTGTTGAGCGAAGTCGAAGGCGAGCGCATTTTGCTGGTAGACGACGAAGGCATCAAGGTTGTTTCCACCGATGTGTTCGGCAACACGGAAGTTCTCTTCGACGGAGAGAACTATTCGAAAAAGCACGATTACAAGGTTCATCACGGCATGAGTGTCACCGACAAGGGTACGTTGCTTTTGATCGCCGACCCCATCCAAAAGGGTGCTGTGCCGCTTCCGAAACA
>JABACB010000070.1 GCA_014237925.1 Alphaproteobacteria bacterium | reverse complement strand
GATCGAAACTTTTCATCCGCAGAGGACGAAAGGCTTGCCGGCTTCGACCACCTCTCCATCTGTGGCTTCTGCGACGAGGGCAATTCCTGTCGTAGCCGTGCCTCATTCAACGTTGTCTTCGATCGCGGAGACACCTCTTTCGACAACCGCGACACTGGTCGTAGCAACGCTGGCGGCACCTTGTTTTTACGCGAGCGATAGCAAATGCTGTGATGAGCAAAACAATAAGACGTTTTCCCTTCTTTCCACACGCGCGCTCCACAAAAGACAAAATCCACGTCACGAGGATCGCCGATAGGATACATGCAAGTTTTGCTGCTCGTTCGAAACCTCCCGCTAGAAGTGGCAGGGAAGGGGGCAGGGGGGGAGGCAAGGAATGGGAACAGAGGAGCCCGAGCCTTCTCTCCTGCCAAAGACGGTCGCAACACCCTCTTAGCCGTAGCAGAGCACGCGTCGATTTTGGCAAATTTGGCACGGTTGTTTTCGCCTGCCTCTTTGCTTGAAAGAAGGGGTTGCTGGTCGAAAGATGGAGACGGCGGCAGCGACGATAGCGACATGTCTTGACTCGTTGTTAAGCGGAAGAAACAAAATAGATAGTATTTTTTTTCTTTTCGATAGGCAAGCGCATAAAGAAAATAGAGACTATTTTCGGTATCCTGTCAAAGAAACAACTATTTAAATTTTGAGCGTGAGGCTGAATAAACAGCGATTTTTTCAAAGTCTATGCGAGTTTTGTGTCAAGGGAGAAAAAACAAAAAGAACCAAAAAACCCGCGACTTCGTGGCGCGTAAGAAGAAAATCAGAAAGGCAGAGTCCCGCATCCAAACAAGAGACTCCGCCTTTCCGAATCAGCGCAACACGATGAAAAATCTATATTCCATAAGAGCTTTTTCAGAGTCCACAAAAGAACGGACGCTCAAAGGACGCAGCCTTCCCCCAAGCCTCGAATCAAGGGCAGAGAAAAAATAGGATGATTTCTTGGATATCCTTCTTCGCCTTGAAGCAAGTCCAGAAGCAGCTCCAAGGGCGCGTTCAGCGTCCTAGAGGGGTATCAACCCATCACGTCGCCGTATGGGTCGTCGTATGGCTTATAGACACCTGTGCTGGGATCCCAGTAAAGAAGCACATTCCGAATCTCGCCGTTGCGATTCTTCACGATCATCGCCTCGATGCTGTTTTCATCGGGAGGGCTGGCGTTGGGTTGGTCTTTCAAAGCGTCTCGATAGAGCCATTCGCGATACAGCAGTATGACCGCATGCGCGGTTGCCTCGATCGCCCCCGAATCGCGCAGGTCTGTCATTCGAGGACGCGGAGGCGACCTTCGCTCATTCTCACGCGACAGCTGCGATGCCAGCACGATCGCGATGTCGAGTTCTTTCGCCAGCATCTTCAGCTTACGCATAATCTCCTCGACATTATCATTGCGACTTCTCCCGCGCCCATCCTTGCAAACCATCAGCTGTACGTAGTCGATCAAGACAAGAACGCGAGAGCGCGGAGAACGCATGCAGAACAGCCGTATCGCCATCGCGATCGATTCGACCGAGTTGTCTTTGATGTGGTCGAGAAATGTCAACGGACGTCCCTTCGTATGATCTTGCGCGCGAAGCAGCGCCGCTCTCTCGGTGTGGTTCAAATTTCCGTTGACGATCCGCTGGTAAGAGAAGGGGGAGCAGGATTCCAATCCCTTCGTTTTTGTCGGCAACACTTCCTCTCGGATGATTCCCGACAACAGGCGAGCCATCATCGCTCTTTCTTCCAGCTCCAACGAAACGACAAGAACGCGATCGATCGAAGAATGGAAGGCGCTGGAATCCTCTCCGTCGTAACGCTTGAGCGCGGCGAGCGACGCTTCGCGCGCGATCGAAAGCAAAAACGAGCTCTTGCCCGTGCCAGGATTGCCGCCGACGACAACGATTTCTCCCGTAGGAAGATTGGTGAGAACATTGTCCAAAGAACCAATGTGGGTCCGAAAGGACAGCTCGGCATCTCGGTTCTCCGTCAAGGCCGATTGTCGCTCCAGCGCTCTCTGGTGAGCCACCTCTATCGAGACCAAACTGTTCGCTCCCATCCTTGAGCGGTGCGAGGAGGAAAACAGCATTTCTCCAATGTTTTCGTGCAGCGTGCGCAATCCATCCAACAAGCCTTCTATCTGCTGCGTAGGATGGTTTCCCTCGCTGGCATCGGGTCCTGAGGCTAGCGAAAAAAATCGCTCCTTGATCCACAAGAGCAAGTCCAAGCGCACCTTCGCATTGTTGACGACATCCACCCACGCGTCTTGAACCATGAGCGCCTTCGAGGAAGCAAGGTCGATAAAGTCTCTGTCTTCCAACACCTCGTCGCCGGGCTTGTCCTTCATCAAGAATTTTAAGGTCGCCAAGTCGCACGGCTTTCCCTCCGACAACTGCGCGTACAAAACCTCGTAAGCCTGACGAAGGTCGGGGTTGCTCAGAAAACTCGCCTGTAGGCGCGAGAAGACATCGACCCC
>JABACB010000006.1 GCA_014237925.1 Alphaproteobacteria bacterium | reverse complement strand
GCACGCGCATAGCCCTCGGCGGCGTGGGCTGCTCCCTGTTCGTGGCGCACGAGAATGTGGCGCAAGCGATTTTGCTGGAAGATCGCATCGTAGATGGGAAGCACGGCGCCGCCGGGGTAGCCGAAAATGATCTCGACGCCCTGATCGACAAGAGCTTTCACCACCACTTCGGCACCGTTAAGGGGGGAGGAGGACATGGAAAGGAGCGCGGAAGAAAGCAAGGAGGGTTGTTTCGCAGGGTTGTTTTGCAGGGCTATTCTGCAAAGGCTATTCTGCAAAGTCTATTCTGCAAAGTCTTATTCTACACGAACGGCTTGTCGGCGCAAGAAGCTTTGCTCCAAGCTTGCCCGACCGCGTGGCAAACCCCGTTGCAATCCTCTTCGACCGATTCTGTCAGCTGGCGTTGCAGCAGCAACGCCTTGCCAGGCAGTTGGTGGCGGATCCAAGTCAGCTGCCTTTTGGCGTAATTTCTCACCCTCTGCTGTCCTCGTTCGACCATCGCTTGCCAGGACGATTCTCCTCTGCAATAGGCTTCGATCTCTTTCAAGCCCAACGCGCTACGCAAAGGGCTTTCGCAAGGCAAGGGGCTTTCGCAAGGCAAGGGGCTTTCGCAAGGCAAGGCGTTCTCTGCCTCGAGAGCGCGCACCTCTTCGATGGCACCTTGTTGGAGCATGCGTTCGAAGCGCGCGTTGATCGCTGCGTACAAGATTTTTCGACAGGGGGTGAGCGAGATCAGCAAGGGCTGTCGCTCTTCTTGTTGCGCGAAGGGGGAGGATTGCTTGACGCCCTTGCGAGCATCGAAGAGCGACGCGCCGCAGGTTTCGTAGAATTCGAGCGCGCGCACGATGCGATGTTTGTCTTGTGGCGCGAGAGCGGCGGCGGTTGCGGGGTCGCGTTGTTGTAGGAGCGTATAGAGGTCGCGCTGTTCTTTCTGCCATCGGCGGATTTTTTGTGTGGCTCGGCGCGAGGGTTGTGGGAGTTCGGTCAAGCCTTCGAGCAGCGCCTTAAGATAGAGTCCTGAGCCGCCGCACAAGATGACGGCATCGGAGGGGTGATCGCGCTGGAGGTGTTGGAGCAGGTCTGTTGCTTTCTCTGCGTACAACCCTGCCGAGAGTCGTTCAGAGGGATGGGCGACGGCGTAGAGGTGGTGGGGCGTTTCGGCTTGGTCGGCAGCAGAGGGTTGGGCGGTGAGGATGGGCAAGTGTGTGTAGAGTTGGAGCGAGTCGCAATTGACGATGTGGGTTGTGGTGGTGTGTGCGAGGGCTCGGGCGAGGGCGAGGGCAAGGCGCGATTTGCCGCTGGCGGTGGGACCGAAGAGGATGAGCGGGCGGAGGGGGGACATGGGAAGACTGCTTCAGGGAAGGCGGCTTGGGAGGGCGATAAAAAGAGACTCGCTCTAAATCTACGCTCGATCTACGCTCGCTCGTGACACTCGGTTACGCTATCTACCGCTCGTCTCTTGTCTCTCGTCTCGTTTTTTACAAGACGAGCAAGACGGCTCTCTCTCCTCATCGGCGCGGCAACGCCCTTTCGTCAATGAAGGTTGTCCCCTATTGGTGTGTTATACGATTGCGAGCAAGTCGTCCAGCATCTCCTGCACCGAAACGATGACACGCGCGTTCGCCGCGAACGTCTGCTGCAGCTGGCTGATCTTTAAAAACTCCTCGTCGAGGTTGACGCCGACGAAGTTAGAAAGCAAGACTTGCAACTCCTCACGAGTCCCCTGCTGCTGCAAGGCGCGGTCGTCGTAAGCGACGGCAATGTCGTTCAACCTGACCGAGATTCCCTGCACCAATCCGTAATAGTTTTGGTTTTCCTGTCGCGCCGAAGGCGGCAACGACAAGGGCACGGCGGGGTCGGGAACGCCTGCTGCTGTCAATGCCGCCTCGATGTTCTGAGGCTGCGTTGCAGGAGGGAAATTGCGTTGAGCCAGCTGCAACGCCGACAAGATGTTGCGCGAAGGATCCGTCGACTCCAAAGCTTCACGAGGGTCCAACGCGACGGTGTTCGTTCCTGCCAGTTCACGATCAGGCACGCCGTTGATGATATCGGGAGAAAACTCGATTGCAAAACGAAACAGATTTCTTGCCGAAATTCCGTTTGCAACGAACAAATCACGACGCGCCAAAGCGTCCAGCTGCACCTGCGTCGCACCCTCGCCTCTCAACTGCTCTGCGCGCGCTAGGTGGAAAGCATCGTTCAACGAGTCCGTCTGCGCGTCCACCGCCGTGCCTTGACTGCTGCCTGCGACGAAGGCGCGCGCCAAGCTTTCCAGCTGGTCTTCGTATTTTGCGATCAAGGCGACATCTTCGTCGGTACTTTCCCTGCTCGTCTCCCCCTCGCGCACCAGGTCGAACAGGGCTGTCAGGCTGCCTGGTCCCAATCTGTTTGTATCGTCGTCAGCGACCACATCGGTATCGACATTCAAGGTGAACTGCTTGGTGCCGCGGTCGTAGCGGAGCTCGTTGGTGATTCCTCCCAGCAACAAAGCTCGTCCGTTTTGCAAGTACACGTTTTTTGCGCCCGAGTCGTCCTCCAGCACCTGTAGCGAGATTCGCTCTGCGATGCTGCGCAAGATCTCCTCGCGTTGGTTTTCAGCCCCCTCGACTTGCCCTGCGTTGCGCGAGCGTGCGACGCGCACATTCGCCTCGCGCAGCTGTCCGACCAGCCTGTTCACCTCTGCGGTCTGCTGTTCGATTCGCTCGTCGAGACGAAAACGCAAGCGTTGCAATCCCGTCGTCGAGGAACGAATTTGCAAGGCGAAATCACGACCGCTTGCGACGAACTCGTTGTAGGTGCTCCCGCTTTCGGGGGAGGCTTGCAAGTCGCGCAACGCACGCTCGAACCTGCGCAAGGCGAGGTCCAAGGCGGGTGCTTCTAGGTTGCTCGATCCTGATGCGATGCCGCCCAATCCCGCCTCGATCTTCAGCTCCTCGGTATAACGCTGCAAGGTTGTGCGATAGGAAGCCTCTGATATCTGTTGCGTGTAACGCCGCTCCAAGCCCTCTGCTGTCACACGGCGCACGCGCGCGATGCGCACCAAGTTCAAATCCGTCGTGGAGAAATCGACCTCGTGACGGTGATAGTTGGGATTTTCGGCGTTGGCAATGTTCTGCGACCCCAAGCGCACGGCGTCGCTCAAGGTTAGGCTGGAAAGAGCTGCGCTACGCAAGGTTGCAAACAATGCCATCGTCTTCTCCTACGCTTCGTGCTCAGCTGCAACCGAGCGCGAGAAGGAGACCGAACCCGTCTCGGTCAACCGTCCCTGCGGCGTGTAGAGTTGGGGTCCCTTGTCGCTTTCGCCTTGCGCCGCTTCTGAAAGGGCTGCCAGCAGCATCTCCGAAGAAGTCAATGCCGCCTTCAAGCGCAATCCGTTTTGGCGCAAGGCCTCTTCAAGGCGAGCGTACAAGGCACGCAGGCGTTCTCGCACGCCTCTGTCCAACTTCGATACGAAGGCGACAAGGTCGCCCTCCTCATTGTCCTTCTTGCCCTTCAGACGCAAGAGCTGAAGGTCGTGCTGGGTGAGCAAAGCCTCCTTCTGCTGTGCGATGGCGCGCAACGCGCTCAGAGAAGAACGACCTGCCACCATCCGCGTCTCTTCCTCGACAATGTCGGTGGCATGCAAGACGACACGCGCCAAGGGTGCCAGCTCGCCAAAAAGCTCTGCCGAAGGATCGATGGAGACAACCTTGTTCGACTCCTTGTCGGGCTGCTTGGAAGAAAGTTCTTCCGGCTGTTCTTCGCTTTGTTCGCTCATCGTGCTTGCTCCTCAAGGGCGGAAGGGTGGAGGCTCGGTGTTGCTTGATCTGATTCTTGGGGCGCTTCTTGATCTGATTCTTGGGCTGCTTCTTGACCTGCTTCTTGCAGCGTCAGGAGCTGTCGATAGACGAGGTCGGCGATGCCGATTCCGCCGCGCCGCGCCAGGATCTCGGCGTATTGCTCGTGGAGCATGGAGTTCCAAAGTTTTTCTGCGTTGCTGCCTCCGCCGAAAGCGTCTTCTTTGGGTTCCGGGATCATGTCTTCCAGGACGGTGCGCAAGAAGAACGCCTCGAATTTTTCTGCGGCGACCCTTGCCTGTTGCTTGTGATCGCTCTGCTTCGCCCCATCGAGCGCACGCTCGAGCGCAGGCGGAGAGGGCGGCGAAAGCAAGGGGAGGAGGTCGGGTCTTGTGGCGATGTCCATTTTTCGGCTCGTTTTGTGTGTTCGTCTCGTTTTGTTTTGCCGTTACAGCACGACCAGGTCTGCTTTCAGCGCGCCTGCGGCTTTGATCGTTTGCAAAATCTCGATGAGGTCGCGCGGTGTCGTTCCCAGTCGGTTGAGTCCTTCGACGAGTCTTCGCAAGGGCACGCTGCGCGGCAAGAGAGCTATGGTGTTGCCGTCTGCGGTTTGTTGAATGACGGCTTCTGCATCAGCGTTGCCGAAGGGATTTTCTTCGACTTCTGCGCTGACTCTTATGGTCAGATTTCCGTGCGCGATGGCGACCTCCTCGATGGCGACATCCTCGCCCATGACGATGACGCCCGAATGTTCGTCGATGACGACCTTGGCGGGTTGGTCGGTGCTAACGCGCAGCTGTTCGATATCGGCGATCAGCGAAACGGCGCTACCGCGTTCCTGCGAGAGAATGAACAAATCGACTGTTCCTGGATCGATGGCACGCGCGATCTCGTCTCCGACGAAGCCGTTGATTGCAGCGGCGATTCTGCTGGCGGTTGTGAAATCGGGCTGTCGTAGTGCCAGCTTCAGGTTTTGGCGCGCGTTCAGGTCGAAGGCGACTTCACGCTCGACGATTCCGCCGTCGGCGATGCGCCCGCTGGTGGAAACGCCGCGCTGATTGCGCCCTTGTCTGAGCGCGTCCTGTCGGCTGACCGCGCCGATTCCTACCCTGCCTTGCGCTACGGCGTAGACCTCTCCGTCCGCGCCGATGAGGGGAGTGACGAGCAGAGTGCCTCCTTGCAAGGAGGTTGCGTCTCCCAGCGCGGAGACGGTGACATCGAGGCGCGAGCCTTGTCTTGCAAACGGCGAGAGCGTTGCGGTGACCATGACGGCGGCGACATTGTCGGTGCGCAGGTTTGTGTCGCGAGCATTCACGCCGAGTCTTTCGAGCATGCCGAGCAGGCTCTCGCGTGTGAAGACCGAGTCTTGCAGGGTGTCGCCTGTGCCGTTGAGTCCGACGGCGATTCCGTATCCGACGAGCATGTTGTCGCGCACGCCTTCAAAGTCGGTGATGTCTTTGATGCGCGAGGTGCCGAAGGCTTTCTGCACAAGGACGAGGCACACGAGCGCGATGAGTGCCAAGCGGAAGATCCATCCCAAGAAGAAACGCAATAGAAGAAACATAGGAGTCAAGGCGGAGCCAGAGGAAGCGAGCAAGAGGGAGTGTCTGCGAGGAGGGATGCAAAATCTATGCCAGAGTCTTGCCACAAGAGGCGGAGAGCAGAAGAATCTTCGATACTCGCGCAAAAAACAGCGTGAAAAGCGACGCTGTTTTTTGCTTTTTCCCTTCCCGTCGATCGCTAGGAGCGAAAACTTTGTGTTTGAAGCTTTTGCTTGCTTTGATACCTTCAAGCGATTGTCATAGGCGTGAACTTTGGTTTGAAGCTTTTGCTTGCTTTTCTGTCTCGATGCGACTACGATAAGCGCAGGCTTTAGCTCGAAGCTCTTTGGCTTGAAGCTTTTGTCGCTGTTTTTTAACCCTTGTGTTTTGGGATCGCCATGAACAGACAGAACTTTCCCTCCTCGAATATCCAGAACTTCCCTTCCTCCCTTCCTCCTGATCATTTGGATTCGGTGGCGATTTGGAAGAAGGGCGAGCAGTTTGTCGTTGTGATGTCTCCTGTGAAAGAAAAAAAGAAGAAGCGGGCTATTCCTTTAGTTGTCTTCGATCTGAAAATAAAGGTCTGCGAGGACGAGGGGGACATCATCGGAGAATGCCCTGCGCTGGATGTCGTCAGTTGCGGCGACGACGAGCAGAAAGCGCGCGCAAACATTCGAGAAGCCGTCGCACTTTTCTTGGAATCTTGTGCCGAGCGAGAGACGCTCGATGCCGTTCTGGAGGATTGCGGCTTTCGAGAAATGCATAAGCCTCCTAAAAAATCTTCCTCCCAATACGAGACGATGCACGGGGTGACGACGCAAATCTTTTCCGACGCAGCCGTTGTCGCTTGAGCATCGCAAAACCTCCTCGGCAACGGGCGACAGGCAGCAAGACGCATAGAAAGTCGGGGGCAGTTCGTTCGCGTGACCTCATTAGGTTTTTGGAAGCACACGGCTTCAAACAGACAAGGACGACAGGAAGTCACGCGATGCTGTCAAAACAGGGCGTATCACGTCCTCTCCCTGTGCCTCATCCTAGAGAGCATAGAATCAAAGGAAGGATCGTCAAAAACAACTTGAAAACCGCAGGCTTGACAGAGGAAGACTTGTCTTGTTTCCTCAAAGGAAAACGCGGATGATGCGAAAAAAATCTATCGTTGCGGTTGTTGCAAAGAGCTGATACGCGTTGCCATCATGTTCTTAGACCTTCTTGAAAACGAAAGCGCGCTGGAAGTTCTGGCGCAAGCGGTCGCGTTGCAACGACAAGGGCGTCCTGTCATCAACCTCGGTGTCGGACAGCCCGATGCTCCGACACCCGCGCACATCTGCGAGGCTGCCATCGAGGCACTCCGCTGCGGCAAGCACGGCTACACGCCTCCGCTCGGAATCCCCGAGCTGCGCACGAGCGTCGCTGCCTATGTGCAAAAAAGTTTCGGAACAACGGTAGATGCGGAGAATGTCGTCATCACCCCCGGCGGCAAGATGGCGATCTGCTGGGCGCTGCTGATCTGCGGCGGCGAAGGAGCGGAAGTGCTCTACCCCGATCCCGGTTTTCCGATCTACGCCTCGATGGCACGCGCCAGCGGTGCGAAAGGCATTCCCGTTCCTCTGAAGGAAGAGAATGACTTTGTCATGCGCGCAAGCGACCTCCGCCCCTTGCTGACGAACAACAGTCGGCTGCTGATTGTGAACTCGCCGCACAATCCGACGGGCAGCGTCATGCGCGCGCACGATTGGCAGGAGATCGAAGAGCTTGTACAGGATTTTCCGCAGCTCACATTGCTGTCGGACGAGATCTACAGCGACTTCTTGTTCGACGAGCGAGAACGCCATGCCTCTGCGCTGCACTGCAAGAGCTTGGGCGAGCGCACGATTCTTGTGCACGGCTGGTCGAAGAGCTTCGCCATGACGGGCTGGCGGCTGGGATGGTCTGTCTGGCCGAAGGAGTTTGTGGCGAAGGTTTTTTCGCTCGCCGTCAACAGCTACTCGTGTCCTGCAACGCCCCTGCAAGATGCCGCCATCGCAGCGCTTGCGGGAGACAAGGCATCTGTCGTGAGCATGCGCAAAAATTTCGCTCGGCGAGCGCGCAAGATCACGGAGGCGATGAATGCCATCGAAGGCGTCGTGTGCGTGCCGCCGCGCGGCGCGTTCTATGTCTATCCTTCGCTTGCGGGCAGAGGGCTTACGGGCAGCGTCGTGCAAAAACGATGGCTGGAGGAGATCGACCTTGCCGTCGTTGCAGGGATCGGCTTCGGACGGACTGGGGAGCATCATATCCGTCTTTCTTGCGCCGCTGCGGACGAGCAGATCGACGAAGCCTTGCTCCGTATCGACGCGTGGTTTGCGAAAAATCCGTGACAGAGGGCGCAACAACCATGGCGAACACGGGGGCGAACGCGGGGGCGAACACGGGGGCGAACGCGGGGGCGAACACGGCGGAAGAGCGCGCGATCCTTCTTGCCTGCCTCGAATGGCAGTATGAGGCGGGATGCGACGGCTGGCTTGCAAGCGATGGCGCGCAGGAACAAGGGGAAAGACAGGGGAAAAGACAAGGGGAGACGCAGGGATGGGTTCAAGCGGAAAGCCTTGTGCGCAGCGTGCTGGACTCTCTCTCTTCTCCAGCCTCGCTGTCTCAAACCTCGCTGTCTCAAACTTCGCCGCCGCCCAATCTCGCAGAGGGCGTTGCGCCAAGGGCTATGCCAAGAGATATGCCAAGGATGATGTCAGAAGCTGTGGCAACGCAGAGGAAACCCTCGCAGAGTAAACCCTCGCAGAGTAAACCCTCGTTGCTTGCGCCCGTTGATGCTGTCGTGGAGGCGCGCAAGGTCGCCTCGTCGTGCGACACGCTCGAAGAGCTCGAGCAAGCGATCCGATCCTTCGATCTCTGTCCGTTGAAAAAAGCTGCGCGCAACACCGTCTTCGCCGAAGGAAATCCTGAAGCAGAGCTCGTGATCGTCGGCGAAGCGCCTGGGCGCGCGGAAGACGAACAAGGAAAACCCTTCGTCGGCGAAAGCGGGCTGCTGCTTGCTCGTATGCTAAGCACGATCGGCATCGAAAGCCGCGAGCAGTATCGCATCACCAATTTGGTCTACTGGCGACCGCCGGGCAATCGTCAGCCGGACAGCGACGAGATCGCCGTCTGCTATCCCTTCTTTCTGCGCCACATGGCGCTTGTGAAACCACGCTGGCTTTTTTTGCTCGGCAATGTTGCGATGCAAAATGTCTTGGGCGAACGAAGAGGAATCACGAAGTTGCGCGGACAATTCTTTCCGATCACGCTGGCAGGCATCCCTACAACCGCTCTGCCTTCGTTCCACCCTTCTTATCTTTTGCGCACGCCTGCAAAGAAGGCTGCGGCGTGGCACGATTTGCTGGTGTTGCGTCGCGCCATGCAAAAAGGTAGAATGCAAGAGGACGGACAGACAAAAGGACAAGTCGGAGGAGCGAACGCGAGAGGTGCTAACAGAGGTGCAAACCTTGCTGCAAACCTTGCTGCGAGCAGCGGCGTGAGCCAAGCGGAGCATCCTGAAGCGAGCGACCTCGAGCGAGCACTTTGAGACGAGCGCACAGCATGACATGAACACCATGCACTACCGATCGACTCGCGGGGGCGAGAAGCGGACATTTGCGGATATTTTCAGCGGCGGGCTTGCGGCTGACGGCGGTCTGTACGAGCCTACGAGCTGGCCGCGCAAGCGTCGTTTGCGCGACTTCCTTGCCAAGAACCCTACTTTCCCGCAGATCGTAGGAGCTGTGGTGGGGCTTTTCGCCGGACGACGCGTTCTGCCGCATCTTGATTTCACGAAGATTGCTCACAAAGCCTTCGAACCTTTCCACAGCCGCGCCGTCGTTCCTTTGCGCGAGGTGGAGCGCAACCTTTGGTTGCTCGAGCTTTTTCACGGACCGACGCTCTCCTTCAAGGACATCCCGCTGCAGTTCTACGGACAGCTTCTCGAAGCCCTTGCGACAGAGAGGAAGCGTCTGCTGATCATGATCGGCGCAACTTCAGGCGATACGGGCTCAGCTGCCATCGAGGCGCTGAAATCCGTTCGCGGCGTTCGACTGTTCATGCTGCATCCGAAAGACCGCATCTCCGCCCTGCAACGCAAGCAGATGACTTGCGTCCAAGCGCCGCACATCTGCAACATCGCCGTCGAAGGCAGCTACGACGATTGTCTGCGTTTGGTCAAGGCGGTTGCGCAATCGGAAGCGATTCAAGCACGCGGACAGATTTCTTCGGTCAACTCGTTCAACTGGATTCGTATCGCCGTCCAAAGCGCCGTCTACCTCTACGCGGCGCAACGGATTCCCCGTACCCAATCGGTGCGCTTCGCGCTCGCCTGCGGCAACTTCGGCAACGCCTATGCCGGCTATGTTGCGAAGAAATTGGGCGCGAACATCGAAGGGCTGACGCTCGCTGTTAGCCACAACGATTTCCTGCATAACCTCTTTCAACACGGCTCGGCGGCAAGCGGTGAGGTCGTGCCTAGCCTCGCCCCCAGCATCGACATTATGACGCCGAACAACATCGAGCGACTGCTCTTCCGTAGCCTCAATGAGAGCGTGCGCAAATGGAAAAAGATGCGCGAGCAGGCGGAAGAAAGCGGGACGCTCCGCGTGCCGAAGGGTGCGATGCGCTCGGAGATCTTTCGATTTTTCCGCACGCAACGTTTCGACGACGAGCAGATTCTCGAAGCCATGAGCCAAGCCTACAACAGCGTAGGCGAGCCTCTTGATCCGCATTCTGCCATCGCGCTCAACGCTGCCAAAGACGCACGCAGCGGCTCAAGCGGCAACGCGAACAAACGCACGGCGCACGATTGTAGCACCGTTGTCTTTGCGACCGCCTCTGCGGCGAAGTTTCCTGAGACGCTAGAGCGCGCCATCGGCACGAGACCGCACATTCCCTTGAGGCTTGCCGAGCTGGAGACGAGGGCGGAGGCGTTTGAGACGATCCCTGCCGATGTGGATGCGCTGGAGAGCATCGTCGTTGCGCGCTTGAAAGAGTCTCTCGATTCGGATGCGGCAGTGCCGAGCGAAGAGGGAGGCGGCACAGCCACTGCAGCCGCTGCGACGACCGCCGCCGTTGCGCCGACAACGCTCCAGGAAGAAGTGCCTCAAAAAGATGCACTTTCGGAACAAAGCGCAACGGAGACGAGCAGCGCTGCAACAGAAGCCCCGACAGAAGAAGGGAGGAACGGCTTGGGGGAGCAAGAGATGCAAGCAGAGACGCAAGCAGAGACGCAAGCAGAGACGCAAGCAGAGACGCAAGCAGAGGCGCAAGCAGAGATGCAAGCAGAGGCGCAAGCGGAGACGCAGGAGGAAAGACAAGGGCAAGCATTGGCGGAGGCAAGCTCAGAGTCGCCCTTCTCCGCCGCCCCCCTTCCTCCAATTCTTTCCTCCATGCCTGAGATGCCCGCCGTGGCGGCGCTGACGGCGGAGGAAGATTCGCTGGAGAAAAAGATCGCCAAGCTCAAAGAACAGACGGCGCAACTCGACGAGACGCTCGAAAAGCCTGCGACCGCTCCCTCCTCTGCGCTGGCGGACGATCCCTTGTCCCCCTCCCCCTTCGATCGTGCGCCGATGGATCGTGCGCCGATGGCGTGGGAAGACGAGAAGACAGAGACAGAAATCATGACCGAAACGATGGGAGATGCAAAAATAGGAGACGCAGAAATAGGAGACGCAGAAATAGGAGACGCAGAAATAGGAGACGAGGGAATCGTTTCTGGCATCGCTTCTGATCCCTCTTCTGCTCCCTTTTCGGACGATGGCATCGTCTCGCTCGCCGCCGCCGCCGAGCAAGGACAAGCGTCGTTGCAAGAGAAGATCGCCAAGCTGAAAGAACAAAGCGCGAAGCTCGACGAAGTGGCGGAGACAGCGCACGCAACCTTTGAGACAGGCTACCCTCTCCCCTCCTCCCCCGCTCCTGCAAGCCTAGAAGAGGAAATCAAGGAGACCGCACAAGAAGCAGACCAAGAGAACGATGAAGCGACAAACACGCTCGTCGGAGCCGAGAACTTCTTTTCCCCCTCCGCAGCGTCAACAGAGACCGCAGAAGAAGCGACGACAAGAGAGACGACAACAGAAGAGGCGACGACAGAATCGAGCGAAACTTCCTCTGTGATCACCCCCCCTCCTCTTGCGGAAGACGAAGAAAAAACCTAAAGACAAGAGACATGAAGACAAGAGACATGAAGACAAGAGACATGAAGACAAGAGCCCACGGCAAAATCTGACGGCAAAATCTGACGAGTGATGCGCTCTGCGGTTCTCGTCAGACAGCTCAGTTCTCGTCAGACAGCCCAGTTTTCGCCGATGCGATAGTCGACCTCCAACGCAACCGACAGCTGTTGTTGTGGCGCGGCGGCTTGTCGCATGATCTCTTGTGCAGCACGCGCGCTCGATTCCGCTTGTTCCAAGGGTGCCTCCAAGACGATCTCGTCGTGGACTTGCAAGAGCATGCGCGTGCCAGCCAGCGCGTGCGTCTTGTCTTTTAAGGCGCGGTGGATGCGAATCATCGCCTGCTTGACGATGTCCGCCGCCGTCCCCTGTATCGGCGCGTTGATCGCCTGGCGCTCGGCGTGCAAGCGCAAGTTCTGCTTACGCTCGGCGATCAGGGGGAGGTGAATTTTTCTTCCGAAAAGCGTCTCGACATAGCCTCGCGTGCGACAGGAAGCGATCGTGCTCGATCGATAGTCTCTGAGCTGGGGGTAGCGCGCGAAGTAGAGGTTGATCAAATCCTGCGCTTCCGCCTCGCTCACCCCCAGCTGCTTCGACAAGCCGAAGCGCGAGATGCCGTAGAGCAATCCGAAGTTGACCGCCTTCGCTGCACGGCGTTGTTCCTTGGCGTCTTGTTCGTCTTTCGATGTTGCGCCAAACATCTCTTGTGCGGTCGCCTGATGAATGTCGCGCCCTTGTGCGAAGCTTTCCAGCATGCCTTCGACGGAGGCGATGGCAGCGACGAGTCGCAGCTCTATCTGCGAATAGTCCAACGAGACCAGCGCGAAGCCCTTCGCTGCGACGAAGGCGCTGCGGATGCCGCGTCCTTCCTCGTTGCGCACGGGAATGTTTTGCAAGTTTGGCTCGGACGAAGCGAGTCGCCCCGTCTGCGCGCCGCTCAAGGAAAAGGAGGTGTGGATGCGTCCTGTCGCCGCTTGCACCTCGCGCGGCAGCGCCTCGGTGTAAGTGGAGCGCAACTTCGATAGGTGGCGCCATCGCAGGACAAGCTCTGCAATCTCGTGTCCTTCGGCTGCCAAGCCCTCCAAGATTCGGCTGTCGGTTGCATACTGCCCGCTCGGCGTCTTCTTGCCCCCCCTCAAGTTGAGACGCTCGAACAACACTTCGCCCAGCTGCTTCGGCGACGAGATCAAGAAATCTCCTCCCGCCAGTTCGACGATCTGTTTCTCCAACGCCGCCGCCTGGCGTTCGAAGCGTACGCTCAAGGCTTGCAAGACACCCACATCGATGCGCACGCCGCAGCGTTCCATGGCGACGATGACAGGAATCAACGGACGCTCCAAAGTCTCGTAGACCTGCTTGCCGCCTTCGCGCAGCAGACGCGGCGAGAATTGTTCGTGCAAACGTAGCGTTGCCCAAGCGTCCTCTGCGGCGTAAGCGCTCGCTGCCTCGATCGAGACGCGATCGAAAGAAACCGCCTTGCGCCCTATGCCGACGACCTCCTTGTAGGGCGTCATGCGATGGTGCAAATGCTTTTCTGCCAGCTCTTTCAAGCCGTGTCCGTGCTTGCCGCCGTCAAGCACCGCCGACATCAGAAGCGTGTCGTCGCAAGGCGCGAGGTCCACGCCGTATTTTTGCAAGATCGCCGCGTCGTACTTCAGATTGTGTCCCACCTTGAGCGTTGCGCGATCGTCCAACAAGGGCTTCAAGATCGCCAATGCCTCGGCAAGTGCGATCTGCTTTTCGAGCAGTTCTCCTTCCGCATCGCGGTGCGCCAAGGGCAGATAGGCAGCGCGAAAACCGACACACAGAGCAACGCCGACAAGCTCAGCTGCAACCACATTCAGCCCCGTCGTCTCGATGTCGATCGCCGTATAGCCTTGCTCTCGCGCGGTGCTGCAAAAATTTTCCAACGCTTCTTTTTCGCTCAAGGTCTCGACGCTGTGGCGCGCGCTCAAGTCGTCTTCGTCGCCGTGCTGCTTGGCGCTGTCGTGCACTACGAGCAGGCTGTTCAAGCCCTGCTGTCGGGGTGAATCCAGGTCGCGCAACAGCGAGCGGAACTCTTGTTCTTGAAAGAAGGCGCGCAGCTTCTCACGCTCGGGACGCGGGGCTTCCAGCGTCTCCAAAGAAAGCAGACAAGGCGCGTCGTCTGCAAGCGAGACCAGCTTGTAGCTGAGTCTGGCTTGCTCTTTGTGCTTCTCCAAGGCTTCGCGTCGCTTGGGCTGCGTGATCTCTGCTGTTTTTGCCAGCAATGTCTCCAAGTCTCCGAATCGCACGATGAGCTCTGCCGCGGTCTTGACCCCGATCCCAGGCACGCCGGGGACATTGTCGCTGAGATCGCCTGCGAGCGCCATGACATCGCACACTTTGTTCGGCGGTACGCCGAATCGTTCCAGGACTTTCGCCTCGTCGATGACGATTCCCTTGACGGGGTCGCGCAAGAAGATCTGTCCGTCTTCGACGAGCTGCATGAGGTCTTTGTCGGAAGAGCAGATCTCGACGCGCCACCCCTTCTCGCGCGCCAAGCGAGCGTAGAGGGCGATGAGGTCGTCGGCTTCGAAGCCTTCCTGCTCGACCTTGGGCATGGAGAAGGCTTCGGCTGCCGTGCGCACGAGAGGAAATTGCGCCTTGAGGTCTGGCGGCGTCTCGCGGCGATTCGCCTTGTAGGAGGGGTAGATGGCGTTGCGAAAGCTCTTGCCCTCAGCGTCGAAGACGACGAGGCAACGTTGCTGCGGACGCTCGCCCAACAGCTGAGCGAGCATCCGCGAGAACCCGTAGAGCGCGCCTACGGGCGTGCCGTCCGAGCGCGCCATCGGCGGAAGCGCGTAGTAGGCGCGAAAAACATAGCCGTAGGCATCGATGAGGGTCAGGTCCGGCGAGAGTTCCTGCGCCTTCTGTGCCTGCACCTTCTGTTCCTGCGCCTTCTGTGCCTGCAAGGATTCCTGCGAAGGTTCCTGCGAAGTTTGGCTTGGCGCAGCCTTGTCGCCGCGTGGACTTGCCTGCGCTACCACCGCACTGCTAGCGCGGCGAGAGCGCGACGATGTCGTCGATGCGCCCTGCCTGCAAATGTTCGCGGGAGCTTTTCAACAACGAGCCGATCGGACGGACGCGCGGTCCTGTAGGCTCCATCAGCACATAGGTTGTTCCTTGATAGGTGTAGTGAGCGTCGTCTTCGCGCGGCTCCATCTCGACACCGAGGAAGGCGTGCTTGGGAACAAGAAAGATGGCAACGGATCGTTCTTCTTCCAGCAGACGCAAGAGCCCCATCATGGCGGTGGCTTTGGAGTCGCAGTCGCCCAAGTTTTGCGCGATCATTTCCAACGGCG
The DNA here is from genome assembly GCA_014237925.1 of Alphaproteobacteria bacterium. Lineage (GTDB taxonomy): Bacteria > Pseudomonadota > Alphaproteobacteria > JABAAW01 > JABAAW01 > JABAAW01. Next base: position 47,626 of record JABACB010000006.1, on the reverse strand, counting down.
GCGAGAAGCCCTTGAAACCGCGCACTTTGCCTTGCGTCAGATCGTTATAGGGAATGTTTTGAAAAAAGTGCAGCACCTCGGCGACCTGCGCGCGTACGCTCTGTCCTTTGGATCGAGCGCGAAAGGCGTGCGCGATAGGACGCAGGCGCACTTGCGCCTGTTGTGCAATGCGGGCGTAATCGATCAAGGTTCGGTTCTCGTCCTTCTTCGAGGGGAGAAGGTAGTGCGCGGCGTAGAACTGAAATTTGTTGACCTTCATATCCGCGATGACATCCTTGCGTGCCAAGGACAGACGTTGCGAAGTCTCTGTAATCAAGGCTTGAGCGCGCTCCTTGCTGCCCTCGACAAACTTGCCGATTTCCAGCAAGTCGCTTTTGTGCCGCGCGAGACGCGTGCGCAAGCGTGCGTTCGTCTTGCTGACAGTTTGCGCGGCGCGTGCGCGCGTGCCTTTGTCGTAGATGCGCTTCTCGTTTTTCAGAGGAATTTTTATTCCGCCCCCCTCCTTGACAACGGAGAATTGCAACCCTTCAGGCAAGGCGTTGTTCGCTTGGGCGACGATCGCCTCGAGATCGGCATAAGTCTGCGTTGTGAAGGTTTGCGTGTTGCGAGCAAATGCCATCCCCGGCACGAGCGACGAGACTTGGATGTCCAGCAGATCGTTTCCCGAAAGCCGCAGCTGCAGCTCCAGCGTCGAGGGCTTTTTCACGGTCATGGAAACGACCTTCGCGCCCAGCCTGCCGTTGAAGGTTGCAATCGAACTTTGAATGCTGGCGATGGCAGCGTCGAAGCCCGCTTGCAAGGCGAGCAGGTATTTGGCTGCCGTCGCCTGCCCTTCGATCAGCAGGAAGTCGCTTGCCGCGCGGTCGAGCGCGGCGTTGTCTGGCAGCAATGTTTCGGATGCTACGATCGTCTTCGTCGGCAACGCGAAGTTGATCTTCTCGCTGCGCTTCGCACTATCCTGATAGATGTAGCGAAAGACGGTTTTTTCTTCCTTGTCCTCCTTGTCAAAGAGCAACTGCTCCGCCGTCGATTCTGTCGGTAGCAGCATTCCGCCTAGCAGCAACAAGCGTAACATAATCCATCGCATCGCTTCTTTTCCTCTCTTCGTTGTCCTTGCTTCGTTGTCCTTGCTTCGTTGTCCTTGCTTCGTTGTCCTTGCTGGCGAAGCATAACCAAAAACGAACGCGGTGCGATCTTTTTTTGACAATTTTGACACGCGAGGGTTGTTTGTCTCGGCGCTCGCCTTGTGCTAGAGTGGGGGTTGCGATCCACAAGCTCTTCCACGAGATTTTCCGCCATGAAAATCGGTGTCCGCCGCTCGCGGTACTTTCTGCCGACGCTGCGCGAAGAGCCTGCCGAAGCCTCGGTCGTCTCGCATCGTCTGATGTTGCGCGCCGGAATGATTCGCCAAGCGAGCGCAGGGCTCTACAACTGGCTGCCGCTGGGCTTTCGCGTCATGAAGAAGATCGAAGTGATCGTGCGCGCCGAGCAAGACCGCATCGGTGCGCACGAGTGCCTGATGCCGACGATTCAGTCGGCGGAGCTGTGGAAGAAGTCGGGACGCTACGACGACTACGGCAAAGAAATGCTACGCATCACCGATCGCCACGACGCCCCCCTGCTGTACGGTCCTACGAACGAAGAGGCGATCACGCAGCTGTTCGCTGAGACGACGAAGAGCTACAAGGATCTTCCGTGCCGTCTGTATCACATCCAGTGGAAGTTCCGCGACGAGATTCGTCCTCGCTTCGGGGTCATGCGCGCGCGCGAGTTCTACATGAAGGATGCCTATTCTTTCGACGCGGACGAGGAGCAGGGGATGGCTTCGTATCGAGCGATGGCGGTCTCCTACCTGCGTACCTTCGAGCGCATGGGAATGACGGCGGTGCCGATGCGCGCCGAGACCGGACCGATCGGCGGCAACAACAGCCACGAGTTCGTCGTCTTGGCGGACACGGGCGAGAGCGCCGTCTATTGCGACAGCACGCTATTGGAACAAAAGTGGCAGGACGACAAGGGCAATGATGCCAAGGGCAATGACGACAAGGGCAATGATGCCAAGGCGCACGCCGACGCCTTCGCGCGCGCCACCTCCTGCTATGCTGCCACCGACGAAGAACACGATGCCGAGCGCTTCGCTGCGGAGGTTCCCGCAGCGCGCAGGGTTTCGACCAGAGGCATCGAGGTTGGACATGTCTTCTTCTTCGCCGACAAGTACTCGCGTCCGCTGGAGGCTAGCGTTGCAACTCGACAAGGCGGCAGCGTCCCCGTTGCCATGGGCTCGTATGGGGTCGGCATCTCGCGGCTGGTCGCCGCTGCCATCGAGTCCTCGCACGACGCGAACGGCATCGTCTGGCACGATTCTATCGCGCCTTTCTCCGTAGGCTTGGTCTCGCTCGCTTTGGACGAGAAAGGGAGGCAGGAGGCAGAAGCGCTCTACGAAGGGCTGTGCCGCGAGGGTATCGAGACGCTCTACGACGACCGTCTCGATGTGCGCGCGGGCGTGAAGTTCGCCGAGATGGACTTGGTAGGCGTGCCGTGGCAGATTGTCGTCGGCGACAAGAACCCCAAAGACAGCGTCGAGCTGAAACGGCGCGACGGCAACAAAAAACAAACGCTGCCTCTGGAGAACGCGCTTGCCAAGGTGCGCGAAAGCTTGAAGCTGACAAGAGCTCATGATCCCGTCTTCGACTGAGCGCTTCGTCGCTTGGCGCTATCTGCGTGCGCCGCGCAACGAGGGCATCATCACCTTGACTAGCGTTTTTGCGTTGGTGGGGATCGCGCTGGGGGTTGCGACCTTGATCGTGGTCACCTCGGTGATGAACGGCTTCCGCGAAGAGCTGTTCGATCGCATGCTGGGCTTTACCTCCGAAGCCTCGATCACGATGCCCGGCGACAAGATCGACGATCCCGAACAATGGAGCGCGCGCGCGCAGGAAGATTCGCAAGTACGCTCTGCCACCTCGCTCGTCGAGGGGCAGGCGTTGTTGAGCGTGCGCGGCATTTCGACGGGCGTTTTGCTACGCGGACTTTCGGCTTCAAGCTTGCCGCACAAGCCGCGTCTTTTTCGTTCGCTTTCCGTCGAATCGCGCACCGCCTTTGCCGAGCAGGAGGGCGTGCTGATCGGAGACCAGCTGGCACTGCGTCTGGGGCTGGAGCTGGGCGACGGGCTCGTCCTCCTTGTGCCGCAAGGGGTTCCTACTGCCTTCGGCAGCCTTCCGAACGAAGCGACGCTGCCGTTGGTCGGGATCTTCAAGACCGAGATCTACGAGTATGACAACGGCTTCGTGCTGCTGCCGCTCGCGCGCGCGCAAAACCTCCTTGGCTACGGACAAAGCGTCGATACGATCGAGCTGCGACTGGAGCATCCCGAACAGGCTGCCTCCGTCCAAAGACGCTTGCAACAGCTGTTGCCGGAACGGTTTGCTGTACGCACTTGGCAGGAACAACACTCCAGCCTGCACGAGGCGCTGATCGTGGAGCGCAATGTCATGTTTCTTATTTTGACGCTGATCGTGCTGATCGCAGCCTTCAACATCGTCTCAGGACAGGTCATGCTGGTGCAAGACAAGCGACAGGGCATCGCCGTACTGCGCTCGCTTGGCATGAGTCCGAACGGCGTTTTACGCATCTTTCTCGCCATCGGCTGTTCGATCGGTGTGGCAGGAACTTTCTGCGGTGCGCTGTTGGGGCTGGTCTTTGCGGACAACATCGTCTCTGTCGAGCGGTTTTTCGAGCGTCTCTTCGGCATTCGCCTCTTCCCTTTCGATGTCTACTCGCTGCCCTCGCTGCCTTCGCGTATCGATCTCACGCAAGTTGCGGTCATCATTGCGCTCGCTGTGGCGGTCAGTTTTGCAAGCGCGCTCTACCCTGCACGGCGAGCGGCGAAGCTTTCGCCGATCGACATCCTCCGCAGCTCGTGAGTTCGAGATCACCGCCGCCGCAGACGGGTTCGACAGCCGCGCTCGTCTTGGACAAGGTTTCGCAAACATTCGACAGCCAATCCGCAACGGGGCTGCAAGTGTTGGACGAAGCCTCCCTCACCTTGCGAAAGGGCGAGAAGGCAGCGCTCAGCGCGCCTTCAGGCAGCGGCAAATCGACGGTACTGCACATCGCAGCACTGCTCGCCAAACCCAGCGCGGGCAAGGTCAGCTTGGCGGGCGAGAGCCCCGATCCGCGCAAGAAGAGTTTTCAAGAACGCGCGAGCTTTCTGCGTGCGCGCCATGTCGGGTTTGTCTATCAGTTCCACCACCTGCTGGACGAGTTTTCTGCGCAAGACAATGTCGCCTTGGCGGCGCGCATTCTGGGTGCAACCCCTGAGGCAGCCCGCACGCGAGCACGCGAGATGCTCTACCGCGTTGACTTGAAGGATCGATTGCACCATCGTCCGAGCCAGCTTTCGGGAGGGGAGAGGCAACGTGTTGCCATTGCGAGGGCGCTTGTCAACGATCCGTCGTTGTTGCTGGCGGACGAGCCCACGGGCAACTTGGACGCGAAGTTGCGGCTTTCCGTCTTCGAGTTGATGATGGAGATGTGCGAGGATAGGGCTGTGTTGGTGGCAACCCACGACGAGAGGCTGGTGCGGGGGGTTGGACGGCGCCTGACTTTGCGGGAGAAGAAGATCGTTCCGACTCGGTGAGAAACATTCACGAAGCGTGTAGTCTTTGTCTATCTCTAAGGTTTATCTCAAGAATTTAAAAAAAGACCGGCCCCCCCGTTGTTCTGTTTTTGTCGGGGGAGCCGGCCAACTGTCGCACGCATGGAAGGGCAAGAGAGAAGAAGGAACCACACGCGCGAACCTCACTGCCAAGCGTGTCTTCTCATCACGCTTCGCTGTCCTTGAATATTACCTTCGTTGCGGTCGTGCCTCCCTTCCCAGTTCCGCCAGCCGCTCGACCAAGCACGCCAAGGTCGGCGCGACCGATGCGCCGTTCAACGCCTCTTCATCCGAAGACGCATGCAGACGATGCAGCTCCTCGTGCGCCAACATTTCCAAATCTTGCAACGCTCCCTCGAAATCTGCGCTCGGCGCAGGCTCCGCCAACAACACCGTATCTTCCGACATACTCGCCACCTCTGTTCTGCTCTCTTCTCTCGGCATCTTCGAAGCCCGTGCAGGACTCCACGAAGGAGTTCGCCCTTGTCTCATTTCTCTCTTCATCGCAAGACTTGTGCCAACAGAATTTCTTCAGCAATATCAACGGCTTACAAGAATTTTTACACTAAGTTTTTTGTCAAGTTTTTTGTCAAGTTATTTTGCCGAGTTAATTTTCCGAGTTTTTTGCCGAGTTAATTTGCTAAGTGTTCCATCGCCAGCAGCCTTCCCCCCGCAGCACGCGCGTCGGCAGGATCGTGCGTCACGAGAAGGGTCGGCACGCCGCGCTCTTTGATCTTGGCAAAAACGAAGCGACGAAAGCTACGCCGCAAAGGCAAGTCCAACTTCGAGAACGGCTCGTCCAACAGCAAGGCGCGCGGACGCGCGAGCAGGCAGCGCATCAACGAGACGCGCGCTTTCTGACCGCCCGAAAGACTGTGCGGATCGCGCGCGCCGAACGCCGAAAGTCCCGCCTGCTCTAGCGCCTCTTCGACGCGCGCGCGAATTTGCGCGCGCGAATCTTCGACAACCCGCGCTGCAAACGCCAAGTTCTCGCCGACCGACATGTGAGGAAAGAGCAAGTCCTCCTGAAACAGCAGCCCGACGCGACGCAGACAGACGGGCAGCTCGGTGATCTCCTCGCCGTCCAAGAAGACGCGACCGCACGCGCGGAAGGAAGACGAGAGCGCACCGCACAAATACGAGAGCAACGACGACTTGCCCGACCCGCTCGCCCCCATGAAGACGACGATCTCGCCGCGCCCGACCTGCAAGTCGAGTGCACGCACGAAGCACTGCTCGTCCAAAAACAGCGAAACGCCCTCCAAGCGCAACCCCTCGTGGCTTTCTTGGCAACCTTGTGCCGCTTGTTTTGTCACCCGTCTACCTCCTTGCCCCTAACGCCTCAACTTAGCGCGTCCACCCCCTTGCGCCTCACCCCACAGCCTAACTAACCCCCAGTCTAACCCTATAGTCTAACCCTATAGCCTAGCCCTATAGTCTAACCTTATAGCCTCACCCAACCTAGTTTGGCTCAGCCGTAGCTCAGCCGTAGAGTCCTCTCATGAAGGCGCGCTTGCGCCACACAACTCGCGGCACCAGCAAAGCCGCCATAAAGAAGAAACAAGGCAAGGCTGCCTGCAACAACGCGAACGCACCGACGATGCGACGATCGCCCCCCGACGAAAGCGCGACCGCCTCGCTCGTCAAGGTCGCATAACGCCCCGCGCCGATCAAGACGCTGGGCGCGTACAGCGCGATCGAAACAGAAACCCCCAACGCGAACGCGGTCAGCAGAGGCTTCAACAACAACGGCAGCGTCACGCGCACAAGCCTGCGCGCAGGCGAGCAACCCAAGCTTTCGGCGGTCAAGGCGAACCTTCGATCCAAACTACGCCATGATCCGCTCAACGAGAGAAACACATAAGGCAGCACAAAAAGCATGTGCGACCACACGAGAATCAACCAACTCGCCTGCAAAGAAAGAGAAAACAGCAAGATCTGAATGCCGAACAAAAACGAGGTCTGCGGCAACAACAACGGCAAATAGAGAGCCACCATCGCCTTGGCTTGTGCTTTGGTTTGTGAATTGGTTTGTGAATTGGGATTCTTGTCGATGCGGCGCGTTTTCTGCCGCGACTCCTGCTCCAAGCACAGCATGCAGAGCAGCAAGGCGCACGCCGCCGCCGCCAAGGCGAGGGTGAGCGAAAGCCATAGAGGGGCGAGAATTCGCTCGAACTTGTTGCTCCACAAAGCGAGCGTCCATGTATCAGGCAAGGCGGAAGGGAATCGCCATGTTTTTGCGAAGGACCACAGAGGCAAGAGCGCGATCGCAAGCAATCCGAGCAGGCAGACGAGCAGCCCGCCGCCGCCTGCAAGCATGTTCTTAAGCGTGTCGTTGCAACGGCTTATGCCTCCCCTTATGCCTCCTCTTGTACCTCCCCTTGTATCTCCCATGACAAAGCCTGTCGTCTTTTTTGCTTGCAACCCTGCGCGCCAGCAGGTTTCGATCATTTTTTCGCCGCCGCGCCATAAGACGATCGCGCCTGCCACCAGCAGCACTTGAAACAACGCTGCGGCGGCGGCTGTGGGCTGTTGCGCTAGATCGGGAGCGTTCGCCAAAGCCAGCAATCGCTCGGCAAACAACCCTGGGCGCGAGGGTCCCAGCGTCAAGGCTACCTCCAGGTTTGTCAGCGAAAACGCCAAGACAGCGTAGATCGGAAGACGCAAGCGTCGATAGAGCATCGGCAAGACGCTATGACAAAAGGCTGCACGGCGTGCGTAGCCCAAGCCCTGCGCCACGAAGAGGGCGCGCGGTGCGTTCGCGGCGTTCTCGGCGGAGAGCGTCATCAGAAACAGAAACGGCACCTCCTTGACGACAAGCGCGAGAACATACAAGATTCCGTAAGGGTCGGGGTTTGTCAGCCACAAGGGCGGCTCTTCGAAGCCCGTCAGCCAAGGGGAGAACGCGCGCAGAAACCAGCCGCTGGGAGCGAACAAAAAACCCATGCCCAGCGCGATCGCCGCGTGCGGAACGGAGAGCAAGGGCGCGAGGCAGCGGCGAAAAAAGCGCATCACGCCGCGCTCGCCGAAGGAGGAAAACAGCGCAAAGACGACGAGGCACGAGAGCAAGGTCGCGCCCAAGCCGCAACTAAGCGTGAAAAGGACAGAATCGAGCAGGTGCGGAACTTCCAAAAACGCAGCTAGCGGCGCGAGCGAAAGGTCGCGCAATCCGAGCGCGGGAAAGTAGCCGAAGGCGGGCAGCACGACCGCAGCCAGCCCGCACAAGACGGGAGCAAGGAACAGCAACAGGGTCAGGGGGGGGGCAAAACGCATCGCAACTTCTCCCCTTATATCCTTGTCCTTGCTCTTACTCTTACTCTTGCTCTTGCTCTTGCTCTTGCTCTTATTCTTACTCTTGCTCTCTTGCCCTTGCGCAGCGCATTATCGCCGAAAAGAGAGGGCGAGGAGGAGAGAGGACGAGGAGGAGAGAGGGCGGCGAGGGGAGAGGGCAACGAGGGGGCGAAAAACGCCGTAGGAATGAGTGCCACCTTCCCCCAAGTCTGCTCTTCGCACGCAGACCTTGTAGCGCGGATTCGTCCACAACGCAACCTCCGCCTGCTTCGATGTCGTGTCCCTTTTCGCAAACAACGACGGAGTCAGAGAGGCTTGAGCGACAAGCTCGCAGGCGATTCTGACAGCCCCATCGTTGATGTCGTGACATATCCATCTTCTCCATCTTCGCCCCAGCTCTTTGCACGCCACCGCAATGGTGCGGGTGACCACGAAGTCGTCGAAGACGAGATCGCCCTCTGCGTCGTTGCTCTTGTCCTTGCCGCTTGCCTTATCGTTGCGCTTCTTCTTTGTTCACGCATCGCCCCTTTGGTTTTGGGTGAGCGGAGCAGCGCATGTTCTTATCCTCCGTAGCGTTTTTGCCATGCCTTCTTGAGAAGGTCGTGCCAGCTCGGATGGGGTTCGGGCAAGCTGCGTCCCAGCTCTTTGACGCTCATCGCGCCTGTCGCCGCTTTCGCTTCGATTTCAGCAAAGCGCGCGCGCTCGGCTTTCGGCAGTTTTGCAATCGACAAGACACTGGGATCGCCCCAAAGGTTCAAGTCGGCCTTGCGCGCTTGCGCCTCGGCGGACAGGAGGAAGTTTGCCACCACCTGCGCTCCCTCCTTGGCACGCGCGTTGTAAGGGATGGCGACGAAGTGAGCGTTTCCAATCGTCCCCTTCTTGAAGACGAAGCCGCGCGCCGTCTCAGGCAAGGTGCCGCCGGCAATCGAGGAGGCGACATCGCCGGGGTTGAAGGTGAGCGAAAAATAAATCTCGCCGTCGTTCAGAAGCCGATTTTGATGCGGCCAGTTCTTCGGAAAGCTGCGACCTCTCTGCCACAACACGGGATGCAACGCATCCAAAAATTTCCACAAGGGCTCTGTCGTCCGTTCAAAGTTGTCGCCTGCAGGCTGTGCGAGCGTCGCCCTGTCCGCGCCCAAATCGTAGAGGGCTTGTTTCAGAAAGGTCACGCCCACGAAATCCGGCGGCGCGGGATAGGTGAAACGACCTGGATTCTTCTTCGCATAAGCCGCCAGCTGCTTGAGCGAGCGCGGTGCCTTGCCTACGCGCGCCGTATCCCTGATCAGCACCAGTTGCGCCATTCCCCACGGCGATTCGTAGCCCTCGGTCGGGATCGTGAAGTCCATCGTCGTTGCCGGCTTGCCCTTCGTATCGACATACTTCCAGTTCGTCAAACGCTCTGCGAAGGGACCGAACAACAGCTTCTGCTCTTTCATGGTGCGGAAGTTCTCGCCGTTGATCCAAATCAGATCGATGCCTCCGCCCGTGTCTTTGCCGGCACTCTTCTCTGCCAGCACGCGCTTGACGGCATCGGCGGTGTTGTTCAGCTTGAAGTGCTTGAGCGTCACCCCGTAGCGCGTTTGCACCTGCTCGGCGACCCAGCGCAAGTAGGCGTTGATCTTCTCCGATCCTGCCCACGCGGCGAACCACACCGTCTGCCCGCGCGCTTTGTCCTCCGTCTTGTGAAAGGCATCGTGGTCGGCGCGCGCTTCGAGCGACAAGGTTAGCATGGCTGCCACACAAAGCGGCAACATCAGGCGAGACAGCGCTCGCGTCAAGAAGGTGGAGGGCATAGAACAACGATCCTTTGGTGAAAGTGAAAAAGACAAGGCAGTGTAAGCTGGCGAGAGGATTCTCAAGAGGATTCTCAAGAAAACTCTCAAGAGGATTCTTTCAAGATTTCAGGGATTTTAGCATAGCGCGCAAATCTTTGACAACCGCGCCGAGACGGAGAGCGTCGGTATCCGAGACGACGATGGCGTTTTTCCATCGTTCGCCTTGCATGCGCGGATAGCTTCCGATCTCGCTTTCGGGGTGGCGTTCTTGAATGCCTTGCAGAGCTTCGGCGAAGCGGCTTTCGTGCAAGATCGTGTAGAGCGTTTCGCTGAGGCGCGCGCTGCCGCCAGCGATTTTGAGCGCGAGCGTTTGCAGCATGGCTTCGAACACCTGCGGCACGCCTGCCAAGACATAGACATTGTCGATTCGAAACCCCGGTGCGATGGTAAGAGGATTGGCGATCGGCTCTGCGCCGCGCGGAAGCCTGACCATTTTCAAGCGTGGTGCCGTCATCGATTCGCCGCGCTCCTTGTAGTATTTGCTCATTCTTTCGAAATGCTCTTCCGAGATTTCCAGCGGACAGCCGAACTCGGCGGCAACGGCTGCCGTTGTGATGTCGTCGTGCGTGGGACCGATGCCGCCTGAGGTGAACAGAACATCGGCGCGGCGCGAGAGGGTTCGGGCTGCGCTACGAATCTCACGGCTACGATCCGAGATCAAACGCGCTTCGACAAGACGAATGCCGCGCGGATTGAGAAACTTCGTCAGGACTTGCAAATTCTTTTCTTGCGTCCTTCCTACTAAGAGCTCGTTTCCGATCGCCAAGTAAGCTGCCGTTGCAACTGTTGCAACCATCGCTTTTTGCGCTCCGTGTTCGTTGCCTGTTTTCGTTGGAAGCGTCACTATAGCAAAAGAAACGCCCCGTGCGTGCCTAAGATGCTCTATGGTGTTTCGGGGAACGGGTGCGGGCGAGATGTTCCGCCAACTCGGTCAGGTTCGAGAGAGCGCAGCCGTAACGGAGTGCTTCGGGTCGCGCCCGTCCCTGCTGTTCGCGCCTTCCTGACCTTGTCGCAGAGCGTCGCGCCGAAAACCCTGAGGCAACCCATGAACGAGACGAAGAAAAGCGCAACGGAGAAGAGTGCGCCAGAGCAAGCCTTGCCTCCTCTTCCGTCCACAGAGGACGCGGCGACGTCCGACAAGGACGCGGCGACGTCCGACAAGGACGCGGCGACGTCCGCCAAGGACGCGTCAATAATAGAGCCGAAAGTTAAGTCGAAAGCCCTGTCGGTAGCAGGAGAACGTCTTGTGCTTGCGCGTGCCTATCGTCCTCGAAGGTTCGCAGATTTGATCGGACAAGATCAGGTGCGCAGGATCGTCGAGAACGCTTTGTCGAGCGGGCGGTTGCATCACGCGATTCTGCTCTCGGGACCGCGCGGCACGGGCAAGACGACGATGGCGCGCCTGATCGCACGCGCGGTGAATTGCAGGGGCAGGGGGAAGGAGGTCGATCCTTGCGGCGCTTGTTCGTCTTGCGAAGCGATGGCGCGGGGGGAGGTGATCGACGTGGTCGAGATCGACGCCGCCTCGCACACAGGGGTCGACGGCGTGCGAGAGATCGTCGACGGCGCGGGTTATCGTCCTGTGTCGATGCCGTGTCGCGTCTACATCATCGACGAAGTTCACATGTTGTCGCGCGCAGCCTTCAACGCGCTGTTGAAAACATTGGAGGAGCCACCGCCGCACTTGCGTTTTCTGTTCGCCACGACCGAGGTTGAAAAGGTTCCTCTGACGGTGTTGTCTCGTTGTTTGCGCTTGGAGCTGACGCGGCTGGATAGCGAAACTTTGGCGGCGCACTATGTGTCTGTGAGCAAGCGCGAGGGCTGGCAGATCGAGCGCGAGGCGGCTTTGGCGATCGCGCGCGCGGCAGAGGGTTCGGTGCGCGACGGCTTGTCGTTGTTGGATTGTGCGATGGTGGAGAGCGAGGGGCGGAGCATCGTATTAGAGCGCGTGCGGCGTATGTTGTTTTTATCGGACGGGCATGCCTTGTACGATTTGCTGGAGGCGATCGTGAAGGGAGACCTTCCCGAAGCCTTGACTTGTTTGGATGCCTTGATCTTGAAAGGGGCTCAAGCCGAGCGGTTGTTGCGCGAGCTGATGGAGCGGTTGCATCGTCTTTCGCGCTTGAAGGTCGAGGGAGGGACTGCCTTGTTGTTGGAGCCTAGCGATCGAGAGCGAGGAGAAAAACTGGCGCAGGGCTTGTCGTTGGCGTCCCTGTCGCGCTTGTGGCAGATCGCGTTGCGGGGGTACGAAGAGTTGCGCTTGGCGCCGCATCCTCGCTCCGCGTTGGATATGCTTGTTGTTCGCCTAGTTTGCGCTGCGGGCATGCCCTTGCCGAGGGAGGTCTTGGCGAGGCTGGCAAGGGGGCAAAAAAATAAAGAAGAAAATAAAGAAGAAAAGAAAGAAGAGGAGAAGAAAGAAGAGGAGAGAGGAGGTGCTTACGAGGAGAAGTTGCGCGAGGCTTTTCCGGGGGCGACGATCGAAGAGCGCACGATGTAGAGGGAAAAGAGGACGCACGCTGGCCTTGTCCGCCTCGATGCGCGTAGAAGAAGTCGGTGAAATCTGCTGCTTCGTAAGCACCATAGAATCGCAAGGTCATGCTATCCCCTGCGTTATCGCGGAGGGTATCTACTCCATCTACACAGACGCACACGGCAAGAAGTGAGCGATCATATTGCTTGCCTCTCTATGTTATATCTACTCTCTATGTTATATCTACTCTCTATATTATATCTACTTTGTCAATCATATCTACTTTGCCAATCATATCTACTTTGCAAACCATATCTGCTTTATCATCTACTTTGTCATCTACTTTTTCCTCCTCGCTTCTAGGCGCTTTTGCTGCAGCTCCACCAAGAAGTCTCTCGCTTTTAGGCGGTCATCATCACTCAGCCCTGCCTCGATCTCATGATAGGTATCTTCAATAATAAAAAACATTTCTCCTCTTTCCTTGACGATTGAAAACATAGCGTAAGCAATAGAAATATCTTTTGAAACGCCCCTGCCACTATTGTACATCAAAGATAAATGAACTAACACCAACAGGCAACGGCTACTCAATCGGATTCCCCCCTGCCTTTTTTTGCACAAAACAACTTGGAAACCAATTTCTCACACCGCGCCCTCATACCGCGATCATGCCCTCGCCTATCTCTTCCACCCCGTGCACGACAACGATCACCTGCGTCAATCCCCCCTCGTCGCTCGTGCTCATCTCTGCACAAGCCACACAACCCATCCCCGCCGCACGAGCCATCGCAATCCGCCGCGCACCACCCCCCAATCTCACACAAGGCTTGCCACTCGACAAACGGACGCTCTCGATATCCCGCCAATAAACCGCCGCATTGCGAGCCCCCGCCCCCAAACGACGAACCCCTGTTCCCAACGCCTTCCCCACACACTCCTTCGCTGCAAAACAACTCGCCAAATACCCTACTCCCCGACCATCTCCCCGACCATCTCCCCGACCGCCCCCGCCCATCCCCCGCCGCTGAGCCTCTGCAATCTCACCCTCGACAAAAACACGCGACAAAAAACGATCCCCATACATCGAAACTAACCGCGCAATACGAGCGTGCGCGCACAAGTCTGTGCCAACCCCCAAAATCACGACCGAACCCCCGCCGCCCCTTCTCTGTCTCCTTCTCTGTCTCCTTCTCCTTCTCTGTCTCCATCGCCATCTCTATTCCTTGCCTCGTGCATCAGTCTCTTCATCTTCGCAACCCCCCTCCCCAAAGAATCGAACAACGCCTGACAAACGAGAAAATAGCCGATGTTCAACTCCTCGATCTGCCGAATGCGCGCAACCGCCGCAACATTGTCAAAGGTCAACCCATGCCCCGCATGACAGGCAAGCCCCGCCCGCTCCGCAACGCGCGCCGCCTCGCCCAAGCGCGCCACCTGCACACCATCGCAAGGATGCAGGGCATAACTCCCCGTATGCAACTCGACCGCCTGCGCACCCGTCTCGCCTGCTGCGAGGATCTGATCCTCGTCGGGTTCGACAAACAACGAAACCTCGCACCCCGCAGCCCGAACCCGCCCGACAAAAGAACGCAACAGCTCCCCTGATCCCGTAACATCCAATCCTCCCTCCGTCGTCTGCTCCTCGCGCCGCTCAGGCACGAAACAAACGGCAGCAGGACGAAGCCGCTCGGCGATCAGAACCATCTCCTCGCACGCCGCCATCTCCAAGTTCAGCCGAACCCCCGCCGCAAGCAACGCCTCGACATCGTCGTCGCGAATATGCCGCCGATCCTCGCGCAGATGAACCGTGATCCCGTCCGCGCCATGCGCGCACACAACCCGCGCCGCCGCAACAACGCTCGGATGCTCGCCAAAGCGCGCATTCCGCAAAGTCGCAACATGGTCAATGTTGACGCCCAGCCGAAGAGGTCGCCCAAGGAGTTGACCTGGGGATTGACCTGGGGATTGACCTGGGGATTGACCTGGGGATTGACCTGGGGGTTGATGAAGAGGTCGCATTCCAAGCCCTCCCAAACGCGACAGCTCGAACAGCCTCAGCTGCCCTCCCCGTCGTCGGCAACCGCGCCGCCGCTGTCAGAAGCAGAAGCGGAGGCGGAGGCATCCTCTGTATCGGAGGAGATATCGGAGATACCGGAGGGATCGGAGGTATCGGAGATACCGGAGGGATCGGAGACCGTGTCGTCCGTAGCCTTCTCCGCCCCGAAAACCGCCTCTGCATGAATTTCAGGCAGAAGCTCGTCAGAACCCGCAACGGAAGAAGCAGCCCCCTCTGCAGAAAGCAACGGAGCTCGCCCCTCGTCCTTCTCGCTGCCCTCGTCTGCAGCATCCTCGATCGGAGAGAAGCGGCGATGATTCCTCACGATCGAATCCTCCAAAGCCTCGACATCCAAATTGCCCTGCGTAATCTCGCGCAAGGCAATCACCGCGTTTTTCTCCTGCTTGATCACTCGATCACGCTCCACCGTAGGCTCGACCCCGCTCGCCAGCTCGCGCCCGCGCTGCGCGCTGCACATCACCAAGCGAAAACGATTCGCTATCGAGGCGACGCAATCCTCTATCGTAACACGCGACATCGCAGCACCTTTCTCACCAAATTTTGCATCACGAAGCCTTGAACGGAACGCCGATGTAGAGATCGCGCTTGCCCTGCAAGTCGGAGATTTTCAACAGCACCGCCTTGCGTCCCGCCTTCTTCGCCTTCGCCAAAGCGCGTCCCGCCGCTGCGATGGAGGCAACCTTGACACCGTTGATCTCGCGGATCAGAGCGCCGCGTTGCAAACCCTTCTCCCTCGCCTCGATGCCCGCCTTCACGACAACGACCCCCTCGACAGAGCGCGGAACCTTGTTGCGCGAACGCAATGTTTCGGTCAGCGCCACAACCTCGACCCCGAGCGCAGGCAACGCGGTCGTCTTCACCTCTCCCTTCACAACGCCGTTGCGAGACTTCTCCTTCTCCGCCCCCCCTTGAGCCCCCCCTTGCCGCGCGCTGGCAAGGCGTTCCTCGCTGAGGCGTGCAACCTTCAACGACAACACAAGCCGCTTGCCTGAGCGCAAAACCTCGACAGGAACCGTCTTGCCGACAGGCGTCTGCGCAACCATCCACGGCAGACGATCGTCGCGCGTCACCTTCTTGCGATTGTACGAAACGATGACATCGCCGCTCTTGATTCCCGCGTGCGCCGCAGGGCTTTTCGGCGCCACACCCGTAACGATGACGCCCTCCGCCTTGCGAGATCTCTTCCAGCCCAAGCCCTGCGCGATATCTTCCGTCACAGGCTGAAACGCGATTCCCATCCAAGCGCGCCGTGCCGCGCCGTGCTGTCCGAGTTGGTCGATGATCGTGCGCGCGACGCGCGAGGGTATGGCGAACCCGATTCCGATCGATCCACCGCTGGGCGAGACGATCGCCGTGTTGATACCGATCACGCGCCCCGAAAGGTCGAACAGAGGTCCCCCCGAATTGCCGCGATTGATCGGCGCGTCCGTCTGAATGAAGTCGTCGTAGGGACCTGCGCGAATGTTGCGTCCGCGCGCCGAGACGATCCCCGCCGTCACGCTGCCGCCGAAGCCGAGCGGGTTGCCGATCGCCATGACCCAGTCTCCTACGCGCGTCTTGTTCGAATCGCCCCATGAGACGGCGGGCAGAGCCTTCTCGTGCTTGACGCGCAACAAGGCCAGGTCGGTCTGAATATCCCTGCCGACAACCTCTGCCGCAAGCTTGGTTCCGTCCTGCAACACAACTAAGATGCTCTCCGCCTTGTCGATCACATGGTTGTTCGTGACGATCAGCCCTTTCGAATCGATCACAAAGCCCGAGCCTTGCGAGCGCGAACGACGGCGCTGTTGGCGGTTGCCTTGTCCTTGCTGCTCGCGGAATTGGCGAAAGAGCTCTTCCAACTGCGAGCCAGGCGGTGCGCGAAACTCAAACTGCAATCCGCTCCGACGCTTGCTTTCGCTGACGGCATAACGCGCCTGAATGTTGACCACCGAAGGCGAAAGCTTTTCGGCAAGGTCGGCGAAAGAGCCGGGACGAGAGCGCGCTTCCGCCGTTGCAACGACGGACAAAAGGAGCAAAGCGAGCGTCGCGCTCGCCGAAGCACGAGTCAAGAGTACGCGCAATAGTACGCGCAAGGACACACGCGACAGCACACGCGAGAGAAAGGACATACGAGACCCCAAGAGGGATCCCCGAAAGAGGGATTCCCGAAAGAGGGATTCCCGAAAGAGGGATCCCCGAAAGAGAGACTCCCGAAAGAGAGATTCCCGAAAGAGCGATAAGTAGAGAGACACAACGACAAAGCAAGCGTTAAATTCTATGCTATCTATCATATGGTATTTTCTTCTTCCAAAGCAAGATTTTTTGCGTAAAAAAATTGCGAACAAGGCAAAAAAAAGCAAGAATACGCTACAAGAACGAACTGCAAGAACGAACTGCAAGAACGAACTGATGAGAGGTCAATGATGGCAGAAGTTTCCACGGATGTTTCTTCTTCGGAACGTCGTCGCAGCGGCGGGCGCGAAGGTCGCAAGGCACTGCGTGCGCAAGCCGCCCTCGATCAACGCGACACGGCGGTGCCCTATATCACGCGCCGCATGCCCGTCTACAACTTCTTCTCCGACGAGCAGATCGATCGCATCTGCCGCAACGGCGCGAAGATTGTCAAGGAGATCGGCTTGGAGTTTCGAGAAGACGCCGAATCGCTCGCGCTGTGGAAACAGGCGGGGGCGAAGGTCGAAGGCGAGCGCGTTCGATGCGACGAATCCATGCTGCTCGATATCGTGAGAAGCGTGCCGTCTCAGTTCACGCTGCATGCGCGCAATCCGAAGCGCTCGGTGCAAATCGGCGGCGATGCAACCGTGTTTATGCCTACCTACGGACCTCCGTTCGTGCGCTCGCTGAAGGAGGGACGTCGCTATGCGACGATCGAGGACTTCCGCAACTTTTCGAAGCTGACCTACCTCTCGCCCGCGTTGCACCACAACGGCGGCACCCTTTGCGAGCCGACCGATCTTCCCGTCAACAAGCGACACTTGGAAATGCTCTACAGCCACGCGCGCTATTCGGACAAAAGCTTTCTTGGCTCTGTGACGGCGCCCGAGCGCGCTCAAGATTCCGTCGACTTTGCAAAGATCATCTTCGGCGAAGAGTTCACCCGCAACAACGCCGTGATCAGTGCCATCATCAATGTCAACTCGCCGCTCGTCTTCGACAGCACGATGACGGGCGCGCTCAAGGTCTATGCGCGCGCGAACCAGCCCTGCATCGTCTCGCCTTTCATCCTCTCCGGCGCGATGGGACCCGTCACCGTTGCAGGCACGCTTTCGCAAATCTACGCCGAAAGCCTGTTCGGCGCAGCTCTCGTACAGCTCTACCACAAGGGTGCACCGCACATCATGGGAACTTTCGCAACCTCGCTCTCCATGCTCTCGGGCGCGCCCTGCTTCGGGACAGCCGAATCCAGCATGGTACAGCTCGGTTGTGCGCAGATCGCGCGCAGGCTGGGCTTCCCGTTGCGCTCCAGCGGCGCCTTGTGCGGCTCCAAGGTCACGGACGCGCAGGCAGCCTACGAATCGGCGATCTCCATGCAAACAAACCTGTTCGCGGGAAACCATGTCGTCATGCATTCGGCGGGATGGCTGGAGGGAGGGCTGGTTATGGACTACGAAAAGTTCGTCATCGACGCAGACCAAGCCATGGGCTTCGTCAGGCTTGCTACCGCGCCCGATATCGACGAAAACCAGCTCGCCTTCGACGCGCTCCGAGAGGTGGGACCGGGCGGACACTACTTGGGATGCGCGCACACGCAAACCAATTTCGAGACCGCCTCCCACAACTCGCCCTTCGTCGACAACGAATCCTTCGAGCGCTGGAAAGCCGAAGGAGAGAAGGACATGGTCGCGCGCGCGGCGGAAAAGGTGGAGAAGATGTTGGACGAGTATGAAGCGCCGCCGATCGACGCGGCGCTCGATGAGAACCTGCGAGACTTCGTCCAAAAGCGCAAGGAGTCCATGCCCGATTCCTGGATCTAGTCTTGATGATCGCCTTGGCGGATAGCTTTGCCGCCGCAGATTGTTTTAACACCGATGGCAGACATGTCCCCCAACAAATTTCCCAACAAATTCCCCAACAAATTCCCCAACAAATTCCATGGGGAAGACTTTTGGCGGCGCGTGTGGCTTTCCTTGTGCGCGTGGGTTCAAGACCATTGGCGCGGGAATTTGTCGCTTGCCGAGTCCTTTTGGATCAACTGCTTCTTCGTCAACTTGGGAGCGGGGATCCTATTACGACGCATCATGCTCTCGCCGACAGGCGTTGTGCTGTTGGGCGTGTTTTCGGTGGGGATCTCTGTGTGGCAGCTGGTGGGGTTGTGGCGCTCGGCGCACAAGAACGGCGCGAAGCAGCCCTTTTGGTCTGCTGTCGTCAAGGGTTTGTGCGTCATGAATGTTGTCTTTTTCGTGGTGGCATTGCTGGCGGGGCTTTTCGGCGGCTTCGGAGAGGGGGGCATCGATTTGCCTGTACCGAGCAATCCGAGCACATTTTTCGAAACTTGATCGATCAACCTTGATCGATCCTCGACGAATTCTACGGATTCCCATGTCTTTTTTCATTTGGCGTTGACGAGGGGAAGACGAGGGTGCTACAAGTGCCTCTTGTGTCGTGCTTGCAGGGAGCTTGGAGCGGGGGGACTGCGGGGGAACTTGGAGCGAAGCGAGACACAGGGGGATCAACAGGGGGACGATCGTTCTGATACGAACAACATCATCACAAAAAGGAGTTTTTTCCGATGAGAAAAGGAATTGTTGTTGCCCTCGCTTGCTTGGCGGCGGGTTTTTCGGGTTTGTTTGCGTCTCCTGCAAAGGGGTTGCAGTTCGGCTTCAACGTGGGTTACACCTCGGTGGGCTTCCAGTTGCACGGCATGGGCGGAGAGTTTCTGTTCGGCTTCCAGGGACAAGACGAGCATCGTCCGAAAGGTTCGGTGCTACGCATCGGCTTGGCAGGCGCTGCAGGAACAAGCCCTGGGGCCAACCTCACCAAAGCCACATGGAACGGGGAGAGCTACGATGACTTTCGTAGCGGAATTCAAAACGCTGCTGCAGGTGCTGCTCAGGATATTGCTGAGGGCGTTGCTAGGGATATTGCTGAGGAAAGAGTTGCTGATGGTGGTCTCCAAGCTGCTAGAGATGGTACCATTCAAGCCCTCGCCGGTGCCGGAATAAGTGAGCCATTACAAGCACAAGTCGATGGTGCTATTGCTGCTGGTGCTTATGCGTTGGGCGCAGGCGCACAGCCGGGAGCTCCGGCATTTACTTCTCTGCCTCCTGAAGCTCAGCAAGAAATCATCAACGAAGTCTTCCAAGGAATCCGTGATGAGGCAATAGCCTCGGAGGAAGGACAGGCAGCAATAGCCGGGGCAATAGCCTCGGAGGAAGGACAGGCAGCAATAGCCGAGGCAAGAGCCACAGCAAGAGCCGCGGCAATCGCTGCATTGGAACAGGGTCTGCAAGCAGGCTACGGCATCGATGATCTTTCCAAAGCCAAGGGGGATGCTACGGCTTTCTTCGTGTCAGCGGCGTACGAATATGTGCTGGGAAGCGGTATGCCTGGGCTGGGCTTCATCGTCGGAGGCGAGCTGTATGTTTCGCAAGGGGGGTATGCCAGCTTGATTCCTTCCTTGCCGAGCGTCTCGACCGAAGGCGGCATCGGCGGCGGCGGTGTTCTCGGCATCAGCTACTACCTGAAGAACGGGTTCAACCTCACGGTCAAGACGGGGCTTGGTGTCATCGATCCTGGCGAAGTGAAGTACGATTTTGGAGGAGGAATCCCTTCTCTCACTGTCGAACCTGAGAAGGTCTTCTACGCCAGCCCGACTTTCGCGTTGGGCTACATCTACTAACTTTCATTGCCAGTTCTCGATTGCTAGCTCTTTTGGGAACATCTGAGGACGCGGGCTTCGTTTTGTTGCCCGCGTCCTCTTTTTTTGCTTGCGTGTCGAGGGGGGTTTTCGCTAGGGTTTGCTTATGCATTCTTTGATCAATCTTGTGTTGTTGCTGTTGCGTTTGTACGGCTGGTGCATCATTGCGGTTGCGGTGTTGAGTTGGCTGTTGGCGTTTGGCGTGATCAACGCGCATTCGTCTGTTGTGCGCTCGGTGTTGGAGGTTTTGTATCGTTTGACCGAGCCCTTGTTGCGTCCGATTCGTCGTGTTATTCCTTCGGTTTCGGGGGTTGATTTCTCGCCGGTGATCGCGTTGATTGGGTTGTGGTTTTTGGGGCAGTTGATTCGGGAGTATGCGTTTCGGATGCTTTAGGGGGAGGTGTGGGGGGATCTTTTTGTGTGTGAACAACGGCGATGAGCGAGAAGAGCGAAAAGAAGCGAGGCAGGATTGAGCCTATTCGTCGGGTTCGTGGGATGCAGGATTTTTTGCCTGCGCGTGCGGCGGGGCTACGGAGGATTGCGCGGATTGCGGAGGATGTTGCGCGCTTGTATGGATTCGAGCGTGTGGAGATTCCTATCTTGGAGCGGGCGAGTTTGTATCGGCGTTCGTTGGGGTTAGATAGTGATGTTGTGATGAAGGAGATGTATTCGTTTGAGGACAAGAAGGACAAGAACGATCGTAGCGATGAGTTGTGTTTGCGTCCTGAGGGGACGGCGGGGGTCGTGCGAATGTTGATCGAGAATGGGTTGACGCAGACTTTGCCGCAGCGGTGGTTTTACGAAGGAGCGATGTTTCGCAGGGAGAGACCGCAAAGGGGGAGGTTTCGTCAATTTCATCAATGCGGCGTAGAGTGTCTACATAAGCCCGCGCGCGATGTCTACAATATCGACAAAGAAGTAGAGGTTGTCGCTTGCGCTTGGCGTTTTCTTATAAAATTGGGATTAAAAGATGTTATTGAGCTTAAGATCAATTGGCTTGGCAATACGGAGGAGAGGGCGCGTTACAGCGAGGTTTTAAGACAGCATTTCCAACAATACGCAAAGAACGAGGCTCTTTCGGACGAGAGTATCGAACGATTGAAGCGTAGCCCTTTGCGTATTTTGGATTCTAAAAATTCTGTCGACCAGGAGGCGATAGAAAAAGCTCCTCCATTTGTCTTAAATAAAATTTCACAAGATAATTTTGATAAAGTTCAAGAGTCTTTTGAAAGTTTAAAAATTCCATATTCTTGCGACACAAGGCTTGTGCGTGGGTTAGATTACTACAATGGGTTTGTTTTTGAATTTGTGGAAAATAGGACGGAACGGGCGCAGGCAACGGTGTTGGCGGGGGGACGTTATGACGGATTATGCGTGGAGTTGGGAGGAAAAAATCCTGTTAGTGCCATTGGGTGGGCTGCAGGGTTAGAACGTTTGTTGGAATTTCAAGAAAACGAAAAAATTCAAACTGCTGACCCTCGTATAACAAAAATATGTTTAATAGGAAACGACTCTTTTAAAGCATCTGATTATGGAAGAGATCTTGTTAATCTCATTGAAGATTTAAGAAATGAGTTTTGTAAAAATAATTTTTCTGGGGCTGCTTTTTTTGAATCTTCTTCTTACGAAGAAGCAGAAAAAACAAAACCAGATTATATTGCTTTCGTTGCTAGAAAAGAAGGTCAGCCATATCAAATCAAATTAACGAATGTATCTACAGGAGATGTTGTATTCGATTTTGATCTCCACAATTCTGAGGTGAATTTTAATAACTGGTTGGTGGATAACTTTGGCAACAAAAACGAAGATCCATAACCTCCGCTCACAGAAAAAACACCCTCTCGGTAAAGATGATATTTTTGTAACGCATGCGCTCCCAACCCAGCACTCTGGCAGAAAATACAACCTCGCAAAACAAGTCATCCGCATGTTGTTTCGCTTAACTTCAAAACACCACGCCTCCTCCGCCACAACACCATGTTTTTCTGTGAGCGGAGAAAAGAGGAGGGGGGAATCTACCCTACCTAAAAAAACAACTCAAAAAAAACAAACACCGACAAAGCTATCCGTAGTATAAGAAAGCATGTCCTCCTCCCCTTCAGACGAATTTTGGCAAGAACGCTTCGCTACAACCCTCCGCCAAGAGGAAGCGACACAACACGCCCTCAACAACCCCACCCTCCCTAACTCTGAGCGCATCACGCTTGCCAAAACACTCGCTCACCTAACCCCCCTCTGCAACGCCATCCGCTCCTACAACAACCTCGCCCGACAAAAATCCGACGCACAAGATCTTCTCACCGAATCTAACAAAGAGCTCAAAGCCCTCGCTTCAGACGAAATCTCAACATTAGAACAACAACAAAACGACAGCCTGCAACATATCCAAAACCTCATGCTCAACGCAACAGACGAAGAAAACGCCAATACCGCCATCCTTGAAATTCGCCCTGGTACAGGCGGAGAAGAAGCCGCTCTTTTTGCAAGCGACCTGCTCACCATGTATCAACGCTTCTCCGCAAACAACAACTACAAGTTCGAAACTGTTTCAACACAACAAACACAACAAGGCGGAATTAAAGAAGCTGTCGCTACCATCGAAGGACCTCGAGCGTTTGCAAGACTCTCCGTAGAATCAGGCGTCCACCGCGTCCAACGCATTCCCGAAACCGAGGCACAAGGCAGGATCCATACCTCCGCCGCGACCGTCGCCATCCTCCCGCAATCGACGGAAACACAACAACCCCTCTTGGAACAAGACCTCCGAACAGAAACCTTCCGCGCACAAGGTGCGGGAGGACAACATGTCAATACGACCGATTCCGCCATCCGTATCACCCATATCCCCTCCGGACAAGTTGTCCAATGCCAAGACGAAAAATCCCAACACCGCAACCGCGAGAAAGCACTCAAAGTTCTCACCGCCAGAGTCCACCGACATATCCGCGAAACACAAAACGCCGAACTCGCTGCAACACGAAAAACACAGATAGGAAGCGGAGACCGCTCCGAAAGAATCCGTACCTACAACTTTCCGCAGAACCGAATCACCGACCACCGAATCGCGCTCACGATCTACAAACTCGACCGAATCATGCAAGGCGACGGACTCGAGCTCCTACTCAATCCTCTCGAAGCCGCACGAAAAGCAGAGCAGATCGAAACGCTCCAACGACAAACCCAACAAACCCAAAAATCTTAATACCCCGAATGCATCACGCACAACTCACAAGCCAAGAAATCCTCCGTCTCCGTCAACAATGGTTGCGCCGCCTAAAAGAAGCCAGCCTCTCCGACCCCCAAGCAGAACTCGACGCGCTCTGGCGAGCATCGACAAACAACCCCCTCCCCCTGCTCGCCTCCTCGAACCTCACGCCTAAGCTCGCGCTCCGCCTGACGCGCCTCGTCGAACGCAGAGCAACACGCGAACCCCTCGCCAGAATCACAAGCTCGCGCGAGTTCGCTTCTTTGACCTTTCGTCTGAACAAAGCCTGCCTCATTCCAAGAGCCGACAGCGAAACACTGCTCGCGGCTGTCCTCGAGCTTATCGTCTCTCCGCACCCTGTTCGCAGCGTCTTGGAACTCGGCTGCGGCTGCGGATGCATCACGCTCGCCCTCGCTGCCACGCTCTTCCCCAACCCTGCCGCAAACCCTGCAGCGAAGCTCTTCTGCAAACCTCGGAGACCTCGCCTACTAGCCTCCGACATCTCCGCCCAAGCCCTTGTCGCAGCACGACACAACGCACAAGGCTTGCCAAGAAAACTTCCCGTCCGATTCTTTCGCCAAAACTGGAGCGACAGAAAGTCTTGCAAAAAACATCTTTCAAGCCAACGCCTCGACCTCCTCTTCGCCAACCCCCCCTACATCCGTCGCGTCGAGCGCATCATGCTCTCGCGCGAAGTTGCGCGTTTCGACCCTCCCCTCGCGCTCGACGGCGGCTTCGACGGCATGCGCAGTTTTCGCTCTATCCTCCGCTACGCACGACAGACGCTGCGCTGCGGCGGCTTTCTTGTCCTTGAACACGCGCCCCGCCAAACGAGCGTTCTCAAAGCCCTTGCGCAACGGAAACGCTTCCGCCACCTCCGCACGATTCCCGATCTGGCAGGACGCGACAGAGTCTCCGTTCTGAGAAGGCATTCTTCTTAAAAAAACCTTGCGCGATCGCTCCTCTCTCGCCTATCCTCTTTTGGAGAATATTCCCCCTCCACCCTACGAGCCATGTACAGTCAACGAAGACCCTCCCGCCCCCGTAACGGCGGCGGCTACTCCCCACGCGGACGGAGCCCCTCCTCTTCAGGATCAGGACGCAACTTTGAATCGAACGGTCCTGCAAACTTCCGCGTGCGCGGCAAACCCATCCAAATCCACGACAAGTATGTGCAGCTGGCCCGCGATTCGGCTGCCAGCGGCGACAAGATTCTGACGGAAAACCTTCTTCAGCACGCCGAACACTACCTGCGCTTGCAAACCTTCGATCGAGACAAAAGCACGCCCGAACGCTCCTTGGAACGCCATAGTCATAGCGATTCTGACGAGGGAGAGGGCGACGGCGGCTATCGCCGTTTTGCGCCGCGCGCGAACTCGCGCCGTCGCTGGGCTGTCGCACCTGAGGGGCCTGCGCGCGAAGGGTATGCTTCTTCCGAACCTGCCGCTTCTTCTGCGCAGAGCGCAGAGTCGCCGCGCGAGACAAGCGAAGATTCAAGCGAAGAGACGAGCGAAGAGACGAGCGAAGAGCAGGCGCAAGTAGAACAAAGACGCCCTCTCTCCGAAGGCGGACTGCCTACGGCAGATGCTCCCGAAAGCGCGGGGACAGACTCCGACAGGAGCTACAGCTCGGAGGCATCCTACGAGTGAAGGATTAGCTCGCCTGTTCTTGTTGTCGTGGCTGGCGCGCCTGCTCGGCGAGACGGTCGAGCCAGTACTGCTGTCCTTCCAAATCGTTGTGCGCCTCCTTAGCCAAGCGTGCGCGCAGGACGTTGTAAGAAAGCCAATCCGCCTGCGCGATGGGAGCGTTTGAGGATCTGTCGCTTTCTTCTATTTCCGCCGCCAGATCATCCAGCGTCTGCGTTGCCCGCACCCACACCTTGGCGTCGAGCAGCAGTTCGCATAAAAAGAGCCGCGACTTCAAGGAAGGTTGCAAGGGCGGTTTTTTGGCGCACAAGCTTTCCAGCAGACGCGCCCGCTCGATGGGTTTGGTCGCGTCGTGCAGACGGAAGAACACTTCGGCGAGCGGACGTCCTTCGAACTCTGTCCATCGTGCGCGGACGAGTTTTCGTCCCTGCGCCTTCGCCGCCGCCCCTCCGAATGCGAGTCGTTGCGCATAGGCGACGATGCCGCGCTGCGGGGAGGCGAGATAAGCCAAATGCGCCTGTCGCACGGCATCCTTTTCGTCTCCCGCCTCCAAGGCTTTTCGCATGGCATCGATTCGCAAGCCCGCCTCCAGCGTCTGGAAAGTCGAGGGCAGAGTGATGCCGCGCCGTCGTATTTTGTCCAAAAGAGAGAGGGCAGCCTCAGGCGAATCGCCGCATCTTGCAATCTCGATTTGCTCGATCCACAGCAGCAACGACGACGGACGCAACGTCTCCGCCTCACGCGCGTGAGCCCGAGCGCGTCCGTAAGCACCCTTGTGGCGCGCGAGCCGCGCCAACGACACGAGAGCGACGAAACGCGTATCGGGGGATCGTTTCAGGTTCTCGTAGAGCGTCTGCGCTTGATCGAGATCGGAGGCGCTCTCGGCGATCTGAGCGGCGATCAGGGTGGAGAGGCTGTCTCTGTCCAAAAGCTTTCGCGCTTCCAAAGCCTTGTTCAAGCGTGCGGCAACACCTTCGCCTGCTTCTGTTCCTGCTGTTCCGCCCTCGCTCAAAGCCTGTAGCAAAGCTCGATAGCCCGCATCGCGCCGCCGCGTCCGCCGCCACAATCCGACATGCCGCGGCAACAACCACAGCTCTCGAAAGAGCCTTCCCCCCCACGCGACGAGCAAGAGCGCCAAAAGCAACAAGACGATCAACGCGCCCGGTCTGGCGGTGAGCTGCCATTCCCCCCATGCGAGTTCGAGTTGTCCGCGCGCGGTCGCCATCCACGCAACGATGAGCGTCAGCAGCGCGAGTTTGACGATCGTCCAAAACACGGGTTGTCAGCGGGGGTTGTCAGCGGGGGCTGTCAGCGGGGGTTGTCAACAAGGAGTATCAGAAAGAGGGGGCGCGAGTCTTTAGGTCGCCCGTCTCTCCGCTGCTCAAGATATCACGAATGTCGTGCAAGGCGGCAAAGACGTTGTTGCGCACGGACAGGGCAGTGCGAAAAGCCTCCAGTTGAGCCGCAACCTCTTCCCCCAGTTGCTCGCGCGCTTGCACGCGGGAGGGGGATGTTTGCGCGAGACGCTCCTCAGCTTGTTGGAGGCGTCCTTCTTCGAGCATGCGCTCGACTTGAAACAGCGCGGATTCTTTGTCGCCGCTACGCTCGCCATAGCGTCGTCTCAAGGAGACGATGCCGAACAGCTGCGCCCGCAGTTTTTGAGCGAATCGCTCTACAAATCCTTTGGCGAATCCTTGCCCGTCCCCTTGCCCGTCCCCTTTCCCGTCCCCTTGCGCAACTCCTTGTTCTTGTGCGTCCTGCTCTGCTGTGCCCATCGCCTGCCATACCAAGAGGTCGGGCAGCAAGCGGCGGTAATCGGCGAGCAGTTGCTGCGGGGAGGACATATCGTTCGCCTGCGTCAGAAGCGCCAAGGCTCCCTCTGTTTGAGCGCGCTCTTCGAGGCTCAAGGAGGACTCGAGCGGCTCCAGCGAGAACGCGCTGCGTTGCACGATCGCATAGGCGATGTTCTCCAGTTGGAACAGAGCGTTCAATCGACGCGAGAGGCGCTCGGTCGCGCGGTTCTGCTCTAAGCGTTCCACTTGCGCACGCAAACGCGACAAAGCCTCGCTGCGTTGTTGCAACAGCCCGACGAGCGAATCCAAGCGCGCCGACTGATTGTCGAAAGCAGCGGCGAGCGCGTCGCTCTCGCTTTTCAGACGACGCAACTCTGCCGCCGCAGGTGTCGACTGCTGCCCGCTCACCGTTGCCATATCACGCTCCAAGCCCTCCAAGCGCACCAGCAAGTCGCGCGGCAACGCGACCGCCCCCCCCGCAGAAGACGCGGAGCCGTCGGACGCAGCCGCCTCCCTTCCTTCCGTCTTGTCTGACGGGTCGTGCGCGCCTTCGCTTTCGGCATCGCCTGCCGACGATGGTGAGGTGGCGGGCGAGGCGGTGGTGTGCCCGTCGTCTAATGCGCCCATCAGTTTTGTATCGATCGGTGCCGCCCAAAGAGGGCGCGTGACAACGCCGACAAGGGCGATCAGCGAGATCAGAATTGCCCACTGACCGCTGGTGCTGCGCGGCAGGGCGGCGTGTTCCCACACCTCGCTCGAAATGTCCAAACCTTCCTCGTCGCCGCTGGTTGAATCGCCGCTGCTTGTGAAGGCGCTGACGATCCCTTCTTCTGTTGCTGCCTCCTCGCCCGTGGCGACTTCAGCATCCTTCTTGCCTTGTTTCTTACCTTGCTCCTTGCTTTGTTCTTCCTCCTTCTTCGGCTCTTCTATCCTTTCTTCTTTCGTTTCTTCTTGCGTTTTTGCTTGCGTTTCTTCTTGCGCTTGTCCTTCTTGCGCTTGTCCTTCTTGCGTTTGTCTTTTTTGCGTTATCGCCTGTTCTTGTGCGCTCAGGGTGCTGAGGAGGTCTCGGATTTTTTGTTGGTGAGGTGGGGGGATCGAGCCTCGTTTTTTCCAGCCCTGAACCGTGCCGACGGCAAGCCCTAGCTGCGCGGCGCAAGGACGCAATCCCCCGAAACGAGCGACCAGCGCCTCGACATCTGAGCGTTCGTCGAAATCGAAACTTTGTTCTTGTTCTTGCTTTTTGTCCGTCATGTCGAGACCTCGTCAAGGGCTTGGAACAGGCTCGACTCCGAAGGTGCTACGGCGCAAACGATGCGTGCGCAAGGGAACCTTTGGCGCAAGCGTACGCCTATGCTCGGCGCAAGGCAGAAGAAGCGCAAGCAGGCACGGAGCATGGAGGGTTCTCCGAAGGTTTGCGCGTACAGCGTGGCGAAGATATCTGCCGTGCGCGGCGAGTAAAACAGCGAAGCGTACAGAGAAGGGTGCATGGCGGGAAGCAAGATGTTGTAGGCGGAAACGGGCAACTTTCGCGCCGAGACCGCCTCGTACAGAACGGACCTGCAAGCAGGATAGCCCATTTTTCGCAAAGATTCCACAAGATTCCCTCGACGATGCCTGCCGCAGAGATGCAGAACGGGGGCGCCTGGGGGATGGTGTTGTCGGATCTCTTCGATCAGGCTAGCAAGCGTACCTTGCGCCGCGCGTACGCTTGCAAAGCCTATTCGTTTGGCGAAGGCAGCGCTTTCTTCGCCCACCGCATAGATCGACAAGGCACCGATCGCGGAGCGTTGCAACGGCGAAAAGGAAGACTTGGAGGAAGACTTGAAAGCATGCGTACGGCTAAGCGTACGCAACGCGCTTTTCGAGGTTACGACCAGCGCAGGCTTTTGCTCCAGCTTCTCGGCAAAATCGGGGGCAGGCAACGCTTCGAGAGACAACAAGGGAGCGCGAACGACAGACCAGCCGCGACGGCGCAACCTCACTGCGCTCGCAAACGATTCTTCGCGCAAGCGCGTCAGCAGCAAGACGCCTCGGTTGTTGCCTTCGAGCAAGAGACCCCAAGCAGATCTTCAGAGTCTTTCGACCGCCTCCTCCGAGAGGGGGGTCTGCGACAAGGGCGCTGCCAGTTCTGATGTTGCCAAACGGCGCGCGAGGATGCCTCCGAGCTTGTCGCCCTCCTCCTCCGTACCGACGACGGTAGCCTGCTTCTTCTGCCCCATCGAGATGACAAAAGCCGTCAGGGTGAGTTCTCCCTCACGCAAGCGCGCGGACGCACCCAGCGGCGTGTAGCAGCTTCCTGAGACGGCTTGGAGGAAGGAGCGCTCGGCGGTCACTTCGGCAAGGCATGTCTTGTCGGAGATGTCGCGCAAGAGCGCGAGCAGCGCAGCGTCTTCCGATCGGACGACCAGCGCGATCGCACCCTGTCCTGCTGCGGGCAGGAAGTTTTCTTCGTCCAGCATGCACAAGGGCACGGTGATGCCTAGCCTTTGCAAAGCGCAACGCGCCATGACGATGGCATCGTTGTCGCCTTCGTCGAGGCTTCTGAGTCTTCGGTCGATGTTGCCGCGCAATGTTCGAATGTTGAGATCGGGTCGTATCGTCCTGACAAGCGCTTCGCGGCGCGGCGACGAGGTGCCGAGGTTCGCGCCGCGCGACAAGCTGGCAAGCCCGCCGCCTTCAGGGTTGCGCATCACCAGACAATCGCGCCGCTCGCCGCGCGGCAGATAGGCAGCGATCGTCGTGCCTGTAGCGAGCGTCGATTCCATGTCTTTCGCCGAATGCACCGCCAAGTCGATCTCGCCGTCCAGCAGCGCGCGATCGAGCTCTTTGGTAAAAAGCCCCTTGCCGCCTACCTCGGCAAGCGGACGATCGAGAATACGGTCGCCGCTTGCAACAAACCCCTGCACCTCCATCGTGGGAATCTCTGCACCCGACTTTTCGGCAAGGGCGGAACGCAAAAAGCGCTGAGCTTGCAAAGATTGTTCGCGCGAAAGGGGCGAGCGTCGCGTGCCGAGACGCCAAAGGGGAGGGGGCATAGAAAAAACGATCTTGGTACGATCTTGGAAGACAAAAAATGAAAGTCTGCGACAAGAACTCTTTCTCTTTAGCGAGGATAGAACACGCGAGGCTGCCTGTCTATCATAAGCGTTCCATCATAAGCGTTCCATCATAAGCGTTCCAAGAAGCGTTCCAAAACAAGCGTTCCAAGAAGCGAAGAAGCGTTCTACAAGCGTTCGATAGCGATGGCGAGCGCCTCGCCGCCGCCGATGCAAATCGCGGCCATGCCGCGCGTCAAGTTTCTTCGGTGCAGGGCGTGGAGGAGGGTTGTGAGAATGCGTGCGCCTGATGCGCCGATGGGATGTCCGAGTGCACACGCGCCGCCGTTGACATTGACGCGCTCGGCGGGCAAGCGCAAGGCGTGCATTGCAGCCAAGGTGACGACGGCGAATGCCTCGTTGATTTCAAACAGATCGACATTCTCGAAGCCCCATCCGCAAGCCCGTTCGAGTTTTTGCAACGCCTCGATGGGAGCGAGCGTGAAACGTTGCGGTTCGCGTGCGTGCGCGGAGACAGCGTTGATGCTTGCCAGTGGCTTCCAGCCCTGTCGTTCTGCAAACGATCTTCGTGCCAAGACGAGCATGGCAGCTCCGTCGGAGATGGACGAGGCGTTCGCTGCCGTGATGCTGCCGTCCTTGACAAAGGCTCCTTTCAGACGCGGAATCTTGGCGAGGTCGGCTTTGAAGGGTTGCTCGTCTTTTTGCACGACCGAAGCCTGCTTGCGCGAGGGTAGCGTGATGGGAACGATTTCGCCCTCGAAGCTTCCGTCCTCGTTGGCACGCCGTGCCTCGTTCAAGGAGCGGATGGCGAAGTCGTCCATCTCCTTGCGCGAGATTTGCAGCTCCTGCGCCGTCTCTTCGGCAAACACGCCCATGCTCTTCTTTGCCTCGCCCTCTTGAGGATAGGCGTCCTCCAAGCCGTCGCACAGCATGTGGTCTAGCAGGCGTGCGTGTCCCATTCGCAAGCCGCCGCGCGCGCGCAACAGGTACGGGGCGGAGCTCATGCTTTCCATGCCTCCGGCGAGGATCACGGCATCGGCGTTGTGTACAAGGGAGTCGCACGCCATCATCACCGTCTTCAGACCTGAGCCGCACATCTTGTTGACTGTGGTCGCGCCCACGCTGTCGGGCAAGCCTGCTGCCCGTACGGCTTGACGCGCTGGTGCTTGTCCGATTCCTGCGGAAAGCACGCAACCCACAAGACCTTCAGAAAAGACACTACGGGCAGAAAAGACACGACGAGCATCTTCCTCGTTGCAAGCCATGTCCTTCAGGCAAGCTTTGATGCAGCAGGCGGCGAGGTACGGAGCGTCTGCGGGCGCGAGGCATCCTTGAAAGCTGCCGATCGGCGTGCGACGCGCGGCGACGATGACAACAGGATCTTTCTGATCGAGGGTTTGCAACACGAGAGACGACATCTCCAAAACAAGCAGGCGCGGAGAAAGGACGCAAAAAGAAGAGGCATGGGTGCGGTTGGAATTGAACCAACGACTTCTGCCGTGTGAAGGCAACGCTCTACCCCTGAGCTACGCACCCTCAGGATTCCGCCGCAAAAACCAGCCTAGCCGAGGGCGCACGAAAGGTCAATGCCAAGATCAATGCCAAGATCAATGCCAAGATCAATGCCAAGATCAATGCCAAGACAAATAATCCAAGACAAATAATCCAAGACAAATAATCCAAGACAAATAATCCAAGACAAGAGTCAAGAGCCAGAGCCGTATGCCACGATGCGCTACGACGCATCCTGATCGCACACTTTTTCAAGAGCCTCTGCCCGCCCTGTGCGCTCGAGCGTTGTTGCCAGATCGACGATCGAGCATCCGTGTTGCGGATCGCAAAAGGAAGGAGCGATCTCGGCAAGCGGCACCAACACGAAAGAACGCTCCGCAAGACGGGGATGGGGAACGATCAACGCCTGCTCGTTGAAGATTTGCTGCTCGTAGTACAGCAAGTCCAAGTCGATCACGCGCGGCGTGTAGCGCAGCTTCTCGTCGACCCTTCCCAACTCGCGCTCCACCTCCTTCAAGCACGCGAGCAGACAAGCGGGCGACAAGCGCGTCTTGCAACGACAGACCGCGTTGAGAAAATCGGGTTGGTCGCGGTTGTACATCGCGCGACTGCGATAGAGCGACGAGAAGCTCTCGATGGCGATGTCTTCTCTCGCAGCCAAGGCGTTGCGCGCAGCGACGATGTGAGACCTCTTGTCGCCGAGGTTGCTACCGAAGGCGACGAAAACAGGAGAATGCCACATCTTGTCCCTCCCAAGACGCTTCGAGAACCGACCGCAAAAAGATGCCGAAGGGGAGATTCGAACTCCCGGCCTACTGATTACGAATCAGTTGCTCTACCCCTGAGCTACTTCGGCAAACTACGTTCGACAGACTGCGTTCAGCAGACTGCGTTCGGCAGACTGCGGTTGGCAAACCCGCGCACAAAAAACCCATGCTAGCAAACTTTCCCCCCGTTTCTTGTCATTATCTCTTGTCGTTACCTCTTGTCGTTATCTCTTGTCATTATTTCTTGCCTGATATTTCTTGTGCCTATCTCTTGTGCCTATCTCTTGCGCTTATTTTTTTGCGCCTGTTTACCCCCTTGAGAATGTTGTGCAGTGCTTTATACGCGCGCCGTTTTGCTCTATCATGCGCGCTCTCCCCTTGTTCGCACCGGATGCATGCGCGTTCTCGATCGCCATATTTTTTCTTCGCTGACAGCTGTCTTTTTTCTCGCCTTGTCGAGTCTTTTGTTGCTGTTCTTCTCGGTGCTGATTCTGCGCTACAGCAGTCTGATTTCGGAACACCACCAGGTCCTCTCGGCGGTTGTTGCAACCTGCGTTGCGGGTATTCCGATGCATGTGAGTTTTTTCGTCCCCCCCGCCGCAGGTCTCGCCGCGTTCTTGTGCATGCGCGGCTGGCAGCGCGAGGGCGCGTGGCTGGGCGGACTGGCTTCAGGTTACGGCGTTCGCCGATGGCAAGTTCCCTTCCTGCTGTTCGCGCTTTCTTGTGCGTTGATCGGGTGGATGTTTACGCTGTGGCTCGGTCCGTACGGGGCGAGGATTTATTTTTCTCGCGTCAGCGATCTCTACGCGGATCGCTTCTTCCTGTCGACGAAGCCGCGACGTTTTGCCGAGCTCACCGACGGCGTGAAGCTGTGGGTCGAGGAGAAACCCTTGCCCGACGAGCTGCGCAACCTCGTGCTGACGATCGAGAAGAAGGGACGCCACACCACCGTCGCGGCGCAATCGGGACGGCTGTTGCGAAGCGCGGGCGGACTGATGTTCGAGGCGCACAACGGAACCGTGTCGCGTTTCGACAGCAATGTTTCGCAAACGATTCGCTTTCAAAGGCTTCGCTACGGACTGGAGGAGCTTCTTAATCCGCCGCAACATTGGCAGAACCGATGGAGGGAGTGGACACGGCTGGAAATACCGACCGTCCTGCTCTTGGAGCGGATCGCGCGCGTACGACAGGCGGAGCGCGCCGACACCGCGACGCCCGATGCCGAGACATTGCGCAAAGGAGAACAGGCAAGGCGCGAGCTCGTCTTGCGCCTCGCCTATCCGTTGCTTGCCCCCATCTATGTGTTGGCAATCTTTGCCCTCTCTGTGTCGAGGGGAGCGCGTTCCGAGGGGCGATGGAACGGACTGGCATCCTTCTCTTTTTTGATCGTCTACACTACGGTTCACATCTATGCCATCACCCTCTCCGAACGAGGCGGCTTGGCGACGGTTGCCGTGTTCGTTCTCAGCGCCGCCGTGTGCGCAGGCGCGTGTGCTTTGGCTGTGCGCCAAGCCTCCCGACAGACATGAGCGTGCGTAGATGAGCGTGCTGGGAAGGTTCCTGTTGAAACACCTTGCGCTGCACTTGGGCGGCGTGTGGGCAGTGCTGACGATCAGCGTCTTCGTCTTGGGGATCGTCGAGCACTCGATGAACCGCCTCAGCGATGCGGTCGGACAGGAGACGAGCTCCGTCTTCGCAGATATCCTGCGCAACCGCATCAGGCATCTTCCGAAATACGCTTCGGAGACGATGGCATACGCCGGATTGGCGGGGTTCCTCGTCGGATTTTGGTCGCTCTGGCGACGGAGAGAATTTCTGCAATACCACCTCCTCGGCGCAAGAAACATCCTGTGGCGCAACGCCGTTCTCTGCGGACTGCTCTTCGGAACGCTGCATGCAACCCTTGTCGAGAACTGGAAACACCTCGCCGATGGGAACGTCGACCGAGTCGTCCTCCGCAGCCTGCAGATCGTACGCAACGCGCAACAAGGGACAAAACTCATGCTGTTCGCCGATCACTATCGTCTGCACAACGGCGCGTTCCGCGATGCTCGCGTGCTTCTGCTCGACGAGAGCTTTCGCGTGCAAAGCGTCTTCTCGGCACGCAGCGGACGCATAGAACCCACCGCATGGGTGATCCAAGACGCAACGCGCTTGGACGCAACAGGAGACAGAACGCATGTCCGCCAAGAACGTTTCGCCATCGAAACCGACTTGGCAGCGCTCGCTCACGCGCTGCAACCCGACCCGCAAGTCTTGTCGCTCGTCAATCTGCCGCAAGCCTTTCGTGCCGCGCGAGCGAATGCGCACAACACCAAGCCCTTCGTCGACCGTGCGCTGTTCCTGCTCAGCCTGCCTCTGTTCTACGCAAGCTTCGGCGTACTCGCCTACGCCCTGTGTCTGACATTGCCGCATCGCACGACGGGCGCACGCATGGCGCTGTTCGTCGTGCTGTTGCCTAGCAGCATCGAGTTTCTTCGCCATATCGCTTGGTCGCGCGTGTTTGCCGATAGCCTCCACCCCCTCCTTCCTACGCTCGGCATTCCCCTCGCCCTCGCCTGCGCCACGGGCTTCCTCGTGCGCAACGAACTTCTGTTCTCGTAGAGGTTCCCATGCACAAGGCACGGGCGCGACGAGAACGAGAACTTCGACGCAAAACAAGCCGCGAAACAAGCTGCGAAACAAGCTACAAGACAAGCTTATCCGTCCTCGTCGGCATCGCGCTTTTCCATTTGCTCGGTTGTTGGCTGGGAGTTTTGCCCGCCAAAGCGATGCCGCGAGACGAAAAGAACAACGACCGCCTGTGGGCAGACGAAATCCTCTACGAAGGCACGGCGCGACATTTCCGTGCGCAAGGGGAGGTACGGCTGCAAGTGCACCGCAACAACGGACGGATCCTCATTCTGACCGACCGTCTCGACTACGACGGGACGGAAGGAACTGTCCGCGCACAAGGAGGAAACTTCGGCAAAGGACGCAACCGCAAGACGCAAGGCGCTTTGCGACTCCATTCAGGCGAGGTGATCTTTTTTCAATATTTGGAAACCGACGACTCTCTGCAACCTCTGAAAGGCGAAGGCTTGGGATGGCGCGGGACCGAGAGGCACGGCGGGCTCAGCGCCGCGACCTTCCACCGACGCAAACGAAAACGACACAAACAAGACGATTGGATTTTTAACGACATACGCTACACCCGTTGCCCCATCTGCGCGGACGCGCTGGCAAAGCAGGAGCAGAGAGACGCAGACCCAGACCCAGACCCAGACCCAGACGCAGACGCAGACGCAGACGCCACGAATGACGAGCAAGAGACAAAACAACGGAGCTCTCAAACTCCTCCTCTGTGGCGTGTCGATGCCACGCGCATGCGCTGGGAGCGTTTTGAAGGCAAGAAGCACGGATGGTTCGGCGAAGTGCCGCGCATCCACTTGCACAATCCGCGCTTGAACATCTACGGCGTGCCTATCTTCTACTCGCCCTATTTGTCCTTTCCGCGCAACGGCGTGCGTGCGTCCGGACTGCTGCCGCCCCGCTACGGGCAGAACAGCCAGCGGGGGTGGTATGTCGCGCTTCCCCTCTACTGGGCGCCGCATCGCGGCTGGGATGTAACCTATGTTCCTATCTTCGCGACAAAAAACAGGGATGCCAGTCGCTTCGAAACACGCGCCGCTTGGAGCGCAGGCGGAACGAAGGACACCGAACAAGCATCGCCAAACGCAAGCACGACAAACGCAAACACGACAAGCGCAAACACGACAAGCAAAGTGGAACACCTGTTCGACGCGACCGCAAGCTGGAGCCTGCCGCACGGACAGGTAGGCAGTGGCGCAGACGCGCAATTTTTCGCATTCGGCAAGATGAGCTGGCGCGCTCCCTGGGGACTGCGCGCCGACGCCCTCTATCACGGGGTGGGAGACCGCCTGTACCTCCGCAACTACGGGCAAGGCGTGGATATCTTTTCGACGAGCGCGCCCTCAAGTCTCACCGATCACGCGCGCATCGAACACTTCTCGCGCAACGGATACGCGCGCTTGACGCTGGAAGAACAGCGCGAGCTGCTGACGGTACCGCGTGCCGATGCCATGTTGCTGCCGGAGCTTGTCTATAACAATGGCGGCACCTTCGCGCGCTCGCAGAAAGGCGGTGGCTCGTGGAAGATCGAGAGCTTGTGGCGAGGCGCCGCCCAGGACGCGCAACAAGCCATCGACACCGTCATCGAAGAACAGGAAGCCTTTCGACAAGACCTTGTCAGCGCAGCCGTCGCGCTCGAATGGCGAGAAAACCTGCCCTTCAGCTTCGTCAGCCGAACCGCGTTCAACCTCGCAACGACATACTGGCACGATACGCAAGAAGGAGACGCCGTCCTCTTCCTGCCCGAATTTCAGCAGAGCTTCGAAGGACTTTTTGCAAAAAGTTCCAAGAAGGGCAAGCGCACTCTGTACCTGCGTCCTATGCTTGAGTTCTACGCGACCCTTGACGACGACAGCCCACCCACACTGCGCGACACGCTGCACGACAAGGTCGGTGGCAGAGCGACCTTCTACGAGACGGGAGCGAGGCTGGGCGATCGTTTAGCTTTCGACAGTACGCTCGAAGGGGGACAGAGGTTGCTCGTCGCAGCAGAGCTCGGGGTCAGGGGAGCGCAAGGAAGCTCCGCGGCGTTGTTCGCAGCCCCCACCCTGTTGCGACAGAAGCGTGACGATCTCTCAGGGCGACTATGGACAGGGGCACGCGCAAGCTGGAAGGATCGACTCTCGTTCGCATACGACACGACTTGGGAGCTGCCGAACATGCGCCTGCTCAGTCAGCGTGCAGAAGCGGAGACGAAGGGAGAATTTTTCACCTTGACGCTCGCCTACAAAGAGTTCCGCGCCTTCGACTCTCCTTCGTTCTACGAGCAGGACATCACCGTCGAAAGCAGCCTGCGCTTGCGACAGCGATGGCAATTCGACCTTTCCGCAGGGTACGGTTTCTTGGGACACAGCGTACCAATAGGCTTTTCCTTGACCTACAAGGGTAGCTGTGTCACTCTTAAGCTCTCCTATGATCGCACCATCTACAGCGACCGCGAGGACAGCGAATCCTACAATGCGTCCCTCCGCTTCGATTTCTCCTGATCTCGCGGGTCTACGCCTGCTCGCAAAAATCGCCGCTGGGATGACGGGGGTTGTTGTCGCGTCGGGCTTGTTGCTGGGCGGCTTGCTGTTCGGACTGGCAGCGAAGGCGACCGCCGCAGAGATGACGGCGGAGATCGTCGCGCAAATCGACGGTGTGATCGTCACCGAACGCGATGTGGCGAGACGCAGTGCCCTTTTGCAAAAAAGGCTTGCCAATCTGCTGCCCGCCTTGCGACTCGACAAGCAAAACCGTCAAGCTTTGACGCTCGACTTGTTGTTGCAAAAAATCTTGCAACAGCGGCATCTGATCAAAGAACGCGCGCTTCCTGTGGCAGAGAATGCCGTGAAGAAGAGGCTGTCGCTCTTGACAACGAGGGCGAGCGGGAAGACGGAGCGATCGTTCTGGGAAGCCTTCGCGCGACACGAGCTCGTTTGGGAGGGCTATGTCGGGCGCGTTGCAGAGTTCAACGCGCCGGTCACGCCTGAAGACACGCTCGACGAGCGCACGCGCTTGCGCGCGAACGCCTATGAGCCGCGCTATCGCCTCGAAGAAATCTTTTTGCCAAGGTTGGAGGCGGGAAAAAACACGCGCGATTTCGCTAATACGCTCTATCGTTCCTTGCAATCGCAAGCCTCGCGCTCCTCGCGCTCTTCGAGAAGAGGAGGCGTATTTGCGAAGGTCGCCCGCATCCTGCCCGCGCCTTACGCGCACGAAGGGCTGGCAACCCAGCTGCTCTACAAGAGCGACCTGCCGCCCGCCGTCCTCGACGCGCTCGCACGAAGGAAAGGCAGAGCAAGCGGAATCCTCCCTCCTGTCACCTCGCCCTACGGCGTGCATCTCTATCGCGTCACGCGGCATGTCGACAAGAAAACAACCACGCGCTACAGCTTCGTACAAACATTCTTTTTGCAAAGCGGGTTCGGAGCAGAACAGGTATCCATCCTCGCCAATCCGAGTTTCTGCACCGCGCCGCGAGAAGCCTCGCTGTCGTTGGGCTACTACGACTTGCAAACCTTCGACGACATTCCCGAAGCCGATCTCAACTCCGAATTGAAGCAGGGACTCGCGACGCTATCGATCGGCGAGACAGCAGGTCCTTTTCCTTTCGCGCAAAGTTTGATCGTCATGATAACGCTCTGCGACAAGCAGCAAGCAGCCGATCGAGGCGATTCGTTCGAAGAACTGACAAGGAATCTGCGCTTGATACGCGCGCGCGCGCTCGCGCTCAGCCTTGTCGAAAATTTGCGCACACAAGCCAGCATCGAAAAACAGGCGGACGAGGCTCTGTCTGCGCCTCGTCCGCTTGTCTTGCCTGCTCCGTAATCTCTCTTCCTGCGCGCAAAGTTCTCATTCTCGCCGAACGAAGCGGCAGCGGTCTTTTCCCCAAACGCCATGCTATCTTCCGAATCATCTTCCCAGTTTCCTTGCGGATTATCTCCTGATGCACCTCAGCCTCC
This sequence comes from Alphaproteobacteria bacterium, assembly GCA_014237925.1. GTDB lineage: Bacteria > Pseudomonadota > Alphaproteobacteria > JABAAW01 > JABAAW01 > JABAAW01. The sequence continues at coordinate 8,885 of JABACB010000006.1, read as the reverse complement.
GTTGGTCGTCACCGCGGGTAGCCGTGAAAGCATCGGTGCGGAGGTTCTTTCTAAGGCATGGCGCTTTTGGGCGCAGCGACATCAGGGCAAGGGCGGCAAAGAATCGCCTTGCTTCCTGTCGCTCGGCGGACGCAAAGAAGACTTCGAAGCTTTCTCTATACCTTGTCGCAGAGTGTCGGGGGTCGAGGAGGCGCGCGCGCACTTCCCGCTCGCCCTGCCCTTGTTGGACGAGGGGCTAGCAGCGCGTGCGTCGATCGATGCAGCCGTGCGCTTGTGCGCCGAGGGGAAGGCTTGCGGGGTCGTCACGCTTCCTGTCGAAAAGGAGATTTTTTCCGAACAGCCTCGAAATCCTTCGGCTCTCTCCCACGACGAGCATGTCCTTTGGGGACATACGGAATACATCGCCACAGCCTTGGGGGTCGAGCGATACGGAATGCTGCTCGCGTGGCGCGGGCTGCGCACCTTGCCTGTCACGCGGCATGTCGCGCTGCGACACGCGGTGGCGATGCTGGACAAGACGAGCGTGCTGGAGGCTGCGCGCATGGCTCACAGAGCGTTGAAGGAAGATTTCGGCATCCAGCAACCTCGGCTGGCGGTCGCGGGGTTGAACCCTCACGCGGGAGAGGGCGGAGCGTGCGGCGACGAGGAGAAGACAATTCTACAACCCGCCGTTGCTCGCTTGTGCAAGGAGGGGATCGCCACGACAGGACCGCATCCTTCGGACAGCCTTTTCCTGCCCCGCCTGCGCAAGACTTTCGACTGCGCTTTGACCTTGTATCACGACCAGGGTTTGATTCCCTTGAAGCTGCTGTCGAATCAACAAGCGGTCAACATCACGCTGGGGTTGCCGATCGTGCGCTGTTCGCCCGACCATGGTACGGCACGCGACATTGTCGGACGAGGGATTGCCGATGCGGGCAGCCTTACCGCTGCTTTGGCGATGGCGTGGCGGATAGCGAAGACGAGGCGCGAAAGGACGACCCAAAAAATTACAAAAGAAATTACAAAAGAGACGACAAAAGAGACGACAAGGGGGCGACAAGGGGGGGACGACAAGAGGACAAGCTCGCACAACCCGAAACAAGCCGCGTGAGCTCTGCCCATGAATTCTGACTCCGAATTCTGATTCCTGGCAAGAAGCTTGAAGGAGAACGAGGACATGCAGGCTCTGCTGCGCTCTGCCGGCTTGTTGCAAGCGAGCGCCAGACAGAAGAGTCGCGGACAGAACTTCTTGAGAGATGCGGATTGCGCGAGGCGTATTGCCCAAAGTTGTGATGTCGGGGGGGGGCTTTCTTCGTCGCCGGTGGTGGAGATTGGCGCAGGCGCAGGGGCTTTGACGCGCGCGCTGTTTCACCAGGGAGCTAGGCGGATCGTTGCCATCGAGGCGGAAGCAAGGCTAGCGGATTTCTTAAGACGATGGAGCGAGGGGCTAAGCGAGGGAAGGGAATTGGAGGTGGTGGAGGGAGATGCGAGAACGATGGATTATGGAAAAATCCTTCAAAAAAGAGACGGCGAAGACGACGCGGTTATTGTAGGCAACCTGCCGTACAGCGTAGGTACGGTGATTTTGCGAAGGTTGCTAGAGCGCGAGGGGGAAGGTCGCCATAAGGTGATGGTGTTGATGTTTCAGCGCGAGGTTGCCGAGCGTATCACGGCGGAGGTCGGCGATGCCGCTTACGGGAGGCTTTCGGTGTTGGTGGGGTTGCGGTCTCGTGTCGAGCGATGTTTTGATGTTGCGCCGTCTTCTTTTGTTCCTGTGCCTAAGGTTGTTTCGTGTGTGGTGCGATTCTTTCCTCGCGGAGAGCGAGAACACACGGCGACCAGCGAGGAGTATGCCCTTGTGGCGGAGATGACGGGGCTATTGTTTTCGTATCGCAGGAAGAAGATGTCGACGATTTTGCGTATGGCGGGGCGAGAAGATTGGCGGAAGGCGGGGGAGGACGCTGGGATAGATTTGTCCAGACGGGCGGGGGAGGCGAGGGGAGAAGAGTGGCTACGCTGGGCAAAAGCAGCAAAACAAGAGCAGTAAGACAAGAGCAGTAAGAAATGGGTGGGGGTGGAAAAAAATAGGCGCAAAAAGATGGGCGCAAAAAAATGAACAAACAATAGTGCGAAGCATCGATGAGCGATGCGAAGTTCTACTGACATGTCTGTTGCGCGCAACGAGCACGCGCTCGCGCAACAGACGACCAAGAAAACCAGCTGGGTTGAGACTTTACTTTCAAGCTGGCTCGCGTCACAGAGGCGACGATTTTGCGCATGACAGGACGAGAGGATTGGCAGAAGGCAGGAGAAGGTTGGGATAGAGAGGAGGTTGGGATAGATTTGTCCGTCTGTGACATCTCTGTTACGCGCACGCTTGTGCTTCTTGACAAGCACGCGCTCGCGCAACAGACGCGCCAAGAAAACCAGCTGGGTTGAGACTTTACTTTCAATCTGGTTCGTGTTATAGCTTGGCGTTGAAGGTTGAGGCGATGTAACACATGCGTCTCATACTGGTGCGTAACACTGATGCCACGCTGATTCGATGACTACCCGCGTACGATTTGCCCCAAGCCCCACGGGGGGTTTGCACCTTGGCGGTGCCCGCACGGCTCTTTACAACTTTCTCTACGCCAAAAAACACAACGGCAAGTTCCTCCTTCGCATCGAGGACACCGACAAGAAGAATCCGCCCTCGAACGGACAAACCATCGACGACAACACAGAAAGCATCGTCCAAGACCTGCAGTGGCTCGGTATCGAGTGGGACGGCGAGCATGTTCTTCAATCCGCAAGACACGACAAACACACAAAAGTCGCTGATCAACTTCTCGAAGCAGGCAAAGCCTACCGCTGCTACGACAGCGTCTTGCGCGACAGCAAAGACGCAGCCCGCACCGAAGCGCGCAACCGCGGCGATGTCTTCAAAAGCCCCTGGCGCGAAAAATCCCATAAGGACGCGCCTCGCAACGCCGATGCCAGCTCCGTCGTGCGCCTCAAAGTGCCGCACGAAGGAACAACGACCCTCGACGACAGCGTCAAAGGAACGATCACCTCCCCAAACGCGCAAATCGACGACTTCGTCCTGCTCCGCTCCGATGGCTCCCCCACCTACATGCTCTCGGTCGTCGTCGACGACTACGATTCCAACATCACCCACATCGTCCGCGGCGACGACCACCTCACCAACACCTTCCGCCAACAAGCCCTCTACAACGCCTGCCTAAGCGCCAACATCTTCTCGACACAACAGGCGAAACCCGCCTACGCGCACATCCCCATGGTGCTGGACGAAGACGGCCACAAGCTTTCGAAACGCACCGGCTCAAGTTCCATCGGAGAGTTTCGCAAGCAAGGGTTTCTCCCCGAAGCGCTGACAAACTTCCTTCTCCGTCTCGGCTGGGGACACAAAGACTTGGAGATCGTCTCGATGCCACAAGCCATCGAGCTGTTCGACCTCAAAGGCTTGAACGCCGCACCCGCGCGCGTCTCCTACGCACGCCTCGAACACCTGAACGCACACTACCTGCGAACTCTGCCGCTCGACGATCTGCAAGCGCGCTTGCAACCCTTCCTGCCCGCCTCGGCGGACTCCGATGCCCGTCGTCGATTCTTTCAAGGACTCGAAGGCTTGCGGCAGCGCGCAACAACGCTACAAAACCTCGTCGCGCTCGGCAGCTTCTACTTCGAGAAGCCCACCCTCCCTCTGCCCGATGCCACGGCGCGAAAGGTTTGGGACGAGGCACTTCTCAACCTTCCGCCCCAAGCCCTGACCCGCCTCGACGAGAACCTCGCGCAGACGAACGACGCAGACTGGCAAGCCCACGCCCTCGCGCAAACGATGCGCCAAACAGCGCAGAGCCTGTCGCTCGGATTCGCCGACCTTGCAAAACCCCTGCGCGCCGTCTGCACAGGACGCATGGATTCGCCCGACATCAGCGAAGTGATCGCCGTGCTTGGAAAACGCCAAACCCTCGAACGGCTGGAACAAGCCCTCGCCCAACCCCAACCCTAGCCCCTAACGCTCGCCTTCCCGACGCTTGTCTCCTCCCTTGTGCGCCGAGGACGAAGACGCCGGGGACGAAGACGCTGAGGACGAAGACGCCGAGGACGAAGACGCTGAGGACGAAGATGCGGAGGACGAAGATGAAGGAGCCGATGCCGTCCAGCCGTGCAGCACGAGCGCATGGAACTCTGCCAACAATCGCCCCCTAGAACGAGGATACAGCGCGTCCGCTAGCGCCACCACCTCCCTCGACAAAGGCGTCGTCTCGGCGAGCGCCCCCGATTCTCCCATCGCCTGCACGTCGCTCAGCAAATCCCACAGGTTCTCGTAGTCCGCCTCGACACAAAAACTTTCGACAAAAGGCTGGTGCATAAAAGGCAAGTCGCGCATGGCATTGCCCGCACGCTCCAGCGAAGGAAAACTAGGCACGCGCATGCAAACACGATGCCGCAAGCGCGATTCGGCTTTCAACAAGGTTTGCGCCAAAACACCGAGCGTCCCCTCGCCGAACGCAACAGCGTAGAAAGGTGCGTCCGCCTTCAGCAAAGCCGCCAGTGTCGTCAAAGACCGCGACAAGTCCTGCTCCCAATGCAACGAAAAGAAAGACAGCGCCGCATCGAACAGCTCAACCTCGTCCTCCAAAGAAACCTTGACGCGCAACCGAGAACGCAACTCCCGCGGCACAAGCCGCACCGCGTTTTGTTCCAACAACATCGCCAAACGCCGCGAGGGCTCGCACAGCGTCAATTGACCCATGCGCTGCAAAGCTCCCCCCTCCGCCAAAGCCTGCAACAAAGCGCCGTCGCGCGGCGTGAGCGCCACAACACGCTCGACAGGCCGCTTCAAATCAAGCCACTTGTCCGCCAACAACTCGCCCGCATGGCGAAAAAGAAACTCCGCATCCCTGCCCCGTCGCACACGCCGCGAAACGATACGCTCGCGCAACGCCAAACGCCTTCTCAACGATGCCCCGACGCGCAAACCCTCACCCTCCTCTCCCCTCGCCCTCGCCGCCCCGTCACTCACGCCGCGCGTCCAAGGGCGGAACAAGCGCCCACCCTATCAGCGGCGCGGGAACGCCGCGCACCCTCCTGACCTCCACTCCGAAAATCTTTCGCCACGGCACAACAAAGGGTTGTTGCAACACATAAGGTCGGTCGCGCAAAACCTGACGATACCGACGCGGCAACTCCTCGTTCGAATGTCGTGCAAACCACAAGAGAACCCCTCCCTGCTCGCGCCACTCCTCTCGGCTGTGGGCAAGCCACGCCGTCCTCTCCCCGTCGAACAGCGCGACGACCGCAGGTCTCGAAGGCGCAAAAAAAGAAACATTGGTCGCAAGCCAGCCGCCGCCGACAACCGACAACGGCGAATACCCCGCCTCTCGCCAGCCCTCTGCAACCCTCCGAGCAACAAGCTTGCCGTCGAAGAAAGGACGCAAGCTCGGAGGCATCGAAATCCGCGGCAAGACGCGCGACGACATTTTCTCATCTCCAAAGCTTTGCCCAAGCCGTTGCCCAGAAGTTTGCCGTGCACGACGACCGAGCAACGCATCGATAAGCGAGGGCTTCGCGGCAACGGGTTTCGTCACCACCTGATACGGACCGTCGAACAGCCACGCTTGTCGCGGAGATGCGACGAAAGGCAAGGCGAGCACTCCCGCCGTCGTCAACAAGACGAGGCTACCCCACACGGCAAAGAAAACAGGCACCCTTCGACGAATCGTCTGCAGAGAAATCGCGTTCCTGGCGAAGTAGAAGAGTGCCACTCCCGTCAAGTTCCAGTAGAACAAACCCCAGAGGCTGTGAATGTACTTCTGCTGCAATGCCGAGAAGGCAACCGAAAAAACGAAGGGTAGCAGTCCCATCGTCAGCAGAAAAACGCGTCGATCGCGTGCTGAGCGAAGCTCTTCGTGAGAAGGTTGCGGCGCGGCGCGCCACGGAAGAAAGACCGCGAAACACAAAAAAACGGGGAGCATATTGACGATCTGTCCGTAGACGAAGCGCAACGGAAAGTAGAGCGCGGGCAAGAACGGCACAGCCGGTTTTTGCGAGATCTGCACCGTTGCATAAGCAAAGGTGGCGTAGCCGTTTTGTACGACCCACCACCAATGCGGCGAGGTGAGCAGCAACACCCCCCCCGCACATGCGTAAGGTTTGTAAGTTTGGAAGTGTCTCCGCCAGTGAGGGCGCATCAGTGCCGTCATCCCCGCTGCCGCCAGCAACAAGACGGCTGCGTACTTCGTCAGCAGCGCGACCGTTGCCGCGAGCGCGAGTGCCATCCACCATCGTGGTCGCCCGTCGTCGAGAGCTTTCCAAAAAAAGAAGTTAACGGCAGCCCACGACAGCAACGACACGGTGTTCGCGTTGTAGGTCAAGCTGTAGAAGCTGTAGAAAAACCCGCAGGCAAGGATCAGCGTCGCAAGCAGAGCAGACAAGGGTGCAAGAAACTCTTGAGCCAGCCGCCAGACGAAAAAATAGGTGGCTACTAGCGTGATTTGTCCGACAAGATAGTAGGAGGCGAGGGTATCGGGCAGAAAGAACAAGAAGACCCTCAGAATCCACGACGGCATGGCAGGATGCTTTTGTCCGCTCCATCGTAGCTCCTGCGTCCAGTAGAGAATCTCCGCCGCATCCGCTTGCAAGCCCGGATGCAGACAAGCAAAGACCACGACCAAAACAACCGCTTGGACCAACAAAACAAGACCAAGCCATATTCCCCAGTCGTTCTTGCGAACACGCATCGTCAGATTGCCTCGCCCGCGCAAGATGTCAGCAGCAACGCAACACAAGCCCACAACGCGCATGTCCACAACGCGCCTGTCCACAACGCACGTGTCCACAACGCACGTGTCATGGCCTTGTTGCGATAGCTCTCACTCACTCTTTTTTGGCAACGGCGGCACGATCGCCCAACCTATCGTAGACGCAGGAAGTCCGCGCACGATGCTCGCCTCCAAGCCCAAGATTTTTCGCCACGGCACAGAAAACGAGGGCTGCAAAGCATAGGGACGGTCGCTCAAAGCCCGTCGATACCGACGCGGCATATAAGGCGTGTCATCGTGCGCCACCCACAAAACAACTCCCCCCTCTTCGTTCCACTGCTCTCGATTGTGCGCCAGCCACGCCGTCCTGTGTGCGTCAAACAGCGCGACGATCGAAAAACGCGACGGCGAGAAAAAAGACACGCTGCTCGCAAGCCACTGCTCGCTGCCGATCACCGACAAAGTCGACGATCGCTCCCTACGCCATCCTTCGGCAATCGTCCGCACGACAACATCGACATCGAAGAAAGGACGATAGCTGGGATTAAGATCAAGAACAAAATCGCGTTCCTTGGAAGTCGCTCGCTTCGCCTGCTCATTTCCACCCTCTTCAAAACCCACGCCGACTCTTCTCTGTCCCTGGTACGGACTCTCAAACACCCATACCTTGCTAGAACTCGTAGCGAAAGGCAGCAGCAAAAAACCGACGGTCGTCAGAACAACAAGAAGCGTCCAAACGACAAAAAAAAGGCGAACCCTTCTCGCAATCACCTCTTGTGTGATCCTCTCTCTCAAGAAATAAAAGAAGGCGATCCCCGTCAAGTTCCAATAGAACAATCCCCACAAGCTATGCACATACTTCTGCAAAACCATCGACAACACAACGGTCACAAAACAAGGGATCAGTCCCATGGTCAACAGAAAGACTTTCTTGTTGTAGCAGGAAGACACATCTAGCGCTTGAAGGCGCGAGCCCCTTCTACGCTTCGTCTTTGTACGCTTCGTCTTTTTATGCTTCGGCACGAAGAAGACCGCGAGACACAACAGCACCGGAAGCATATTGACGATCTGTCCGAAAGTGAATCGCAACGGAAAATAAAGGGCGGGAGCAAACAGAGTCGGCATGTTTTTCGAGAGCTGCGCTGTTGCGTAATCGAAGGTGATGAAATTGTGATCGACAACCCACAGCCAGTGGGGGAGCGTCAGTAGCAAGACGACGATCGCTGCCAAATAAGGCTTGTAGGTTTTGAGACAAGCGCGCCATTTCGGAACGATCAGAACAGCCCCCCCCGCTGCTGCGAACAACAAGACGACGGCATATTTTGTCAGCAACGCGAAGGCTGCGGCGCAAGCGAGCGCGATCCACCATCGGCATCTACCGTCTTCGAGCGCTTTCCACAGAAAAAAGCTGAAGGCAGCCCACGCCGGTAGCGACAAGGTGTTGGCGTTGTAGGTGAGACTGTAAAAGCTGTAGAAGAGCCCGCAAGCAAGGACAAGCGTTGCGAGCAACGCGGCGAAGGGTTGCAGGAACTCTTTCGCCAAGAGCCAAACGAACAGATAGGTTGCAAGCAATGTTACTTGCCCGACAAGATAGTAAGACGCGGCAGTGCTAGGCAACCACAACAAGAAAGCTTTTAGGATCCACGCTGGCATGGCGGGATGTTTTTGCCCGCTCCATTGCAGCTCTTGCGCCCAGTAAAGTATTTCGGCTGCATCCAAGGAGAACCCTGGGTGCAAGACGGAGAAGACAACGACGAGAGCACTCGCCTTGAGCGCGACAAGAAAAAAGAGAACGATGCCTATGTTTTTTTGTGTTGTGCTCATGGCTATGTTGATTCTTTGTTTATTCTTTTTTAGCCTTTTTTGAGGGCTTACATACGAGAATCCGCAATTCAAGCAAACTGGCGCGGCTTCAAGCCCGTACGAAGCACGAAAACGCTGAAAGACAAGGACAAACAAAGACAAACAAGGATAAACAAGAACTTGCGAATTTTCGTATGCAATTTCTCTTTTCTATATTTTCTCCAGTCTATATTTTCTCCAGTCTATATTTTCCAGTCTGTTTTTTCCAGTCTGTGTTTTCCATATCTATTTTTGAGTATCCGTGCAGAGAAGGGACGGCAACGCCCTACT